>CALLUJ010000059.1 GCA_938011245.1 uncultured Aquimarina sp.
CGCTCTAATTCATACCTTTGAGCTAAGGCTAATTGACTGTAATTTTTCATGCAAGACAAATGTGGTCTTTTAATCTTAAATATTGAGTGGGCTAGCCCACTCAATATTTAAAATCTCTCGCACTTATAACTTGAATTCAAGCAATCTATATTCAATATTTCTAAAAGTATGACCAATTTTTATAAAATCTATATTTTCAAATTTTAGGACATAAAATATTTCTACTCTTTTACTTAATTTATTTTCCCATTTTTCTCTGTTAATTCTATATCTCCTAAGTTTTAACCCATTCCAAGTTAGTTTATTCTTTTTCCTTAGGTTTGAATCATTTTTAATAGTACCGTAGGCTACTTCTCCAGTATCTTCAAAAAAAGTGTGAAAGAAAATCCAATCTTTTCCATGTAAATTATTCATTTCTTCAATAAAGTTATTTAATAACTCTTCTTTTGTTATCGTATAATACCTTGGGTTATTCGGCTCTGATTTCAAAAACAACTCACAAACAATATGAAAATTGTCAGTTACAATACTATCAAAATTTACTTTCTTCAATTCTTTTAGTCTTAAATGAAAAGTTTCCTGAGAGTTATACATTTTCCCATAAGGGTTTCCTGTATCTGAATAAAATGCTTTAAAGTAGTTCCATTGACTATCATATTTTTTATAAAGTTCGTCAATGAATTTTGTCATTAGGAAAGACCATTTGATTACAGATTTTTCTTTCTTTCCATTTTTTAAATAAATAGTGCAATTTAAATCAGAGTCAAAATATATATTCATTTCTTTGATAGTGTTATATTTTGTGTTGTCGTGAATTCGAATTACCACTAACATACAAGTTTCTAGGCAATAGTTGTTGGAGTACAGGAAATATAACGGATGAGATGGTCAACAAATATTTGGAACACCATTGAAAACCAAATGATAATGGTTCAGTTTTTATATTAGAATGATTTTTAGTCGTAACGAAAACTATGGACTTGAAGTCCATAGGGGTTTATTTTTTCAAATGAAATAGCCTTGCTTTAACTATCCTTTTATAAAATCTTCATATTCGTAAAAGAACAATTCTAATTTATTCATATTATCGTACAAAAAAAGAGAAGTTTCTTCCCATGTTTTTTTATTATGAATGCACACATTATCTAGTTGAATATAGGCACGAGAAATAAATTTATTATATTCTATTTCATACTTTGGATCTAAAACTACATTAGGGATATATTCTGTTTTAAGTATTTTTTCGAGACTCCATATTTTATCGTAATAATACTCTTTAATCAATTGATCTTCAGTATCAATGTCTATGGATACTTGAGCTATTTTTGTAGTAAAAGTAAATTTTAGACTAAGTTCTTTAATTTTAGTATGGTATAGTAACCATTTTCTTGGATAAGTTTTTCCAAACTCAATCCAAAATTCTTGTCGTATGCGTTTGGCTTCTTCTTTACTAAACATGTTTATATAAAATAAGCAAGTGTAATTGCTAAAATAATAGTAGCTAATTTTACTAAATTAAATTTATGTCCTTCGCTACTTTCAAAAAGAATAGTTGTTGAAATATGAAGAAAGATACCCACAACAATAGCAGTAATTTCAGAATAGTACTGTGTTATAGCATCGACACGATTAGCAACAAAACTTCCCATTGGAGTAGCTAAGGCAAATAATATTAGAAAAACAATAATGTATGGTTTGGATAAGGGTGAACGTAATAAAAAGGTGCTTAAAATCATAGCAACTGGAATTTTATGTATTATAATTCCAGAAAGTAGACCGTGTGTTTCGTGTATAGGAAAACCTTCTAAAAAAGCATGTATAAATAAACTTACCAACAGTAGCGTAGGAAATTGGTTGTTTTTTGTGCTTAAATGTACGTGACCGTGTTCTGCTCCTTTGGAAAAAAATTCTAAAAAAATTTGTAGTAGAATTCCTCCCATTAAAAAAAGGCCTATTATTTTGGTTCGTTCGTGTTCTTCAAAAATTTCTGGAAGTAAATTAAAAATAGTAATAGCTAATAAAAAACCACCACTAAAAGAAAGTAATAGTTTTATATTTTTTTGATTACTTGGTTTAATAAAATAAACTAAAGCAAAACCAAAAAACACCGCTAAAATTGGTAACAAATAGGACATTATTGGAAAATTAAGATTAATCTTGGAGAAGATTCAAGCCTAAATGTAGATAGATTGTAATCTCCAAAAATTTCTAATAAAGTAAAACCTGCAATTTCAAAATACTGTTTAAAATCTTCTAAACTAATAGCTTTTACACGCTCTTGAAAGCTATATGTTTCACCATTATCAGAAAAGTCTATTTGTTTTACAATAAAACCGTTTTCAATAAATCGTTTAATATTAAAAGTAATATTTTCAACCTGCTTAACCTCTTCAGAAACTAAATTATTAATTACTTGAGTGGCATTAAAAAAGTCAATAACTCCCATGCCATTAGCAGTTAAATTCCGTTTTATGGCTTTAATAGTATTAATATTATCAGCTTCATTATCAAAATACCCAAAACTGGTAAATAAATTAAAAACAAAATTAGCTGTTTCACTATAGGATTTTGTCATGTCATGAACGTCAAATTGTAAGCGTTCATTTTCGTATTTTTTAGCACTTTCAATGCTATTTTTAGATAAATCCAAGCCCATAACTTGATAACCAAGGCTATTTAAGTATCTACTATGACGACCTTTACCACAGGCTAAATCAATAATTTTTTCTTCTTTTTGGATACTTAAATGTTGCGTTAAATTATCCATAAAACGTTTCGCTTCGGAATCGTCTCTATCTTTGTATAGTAAGTGGTAATATGGAGTATCGAACCAAGATGCGTACCACATTGTATTTTCATTTGACATAGGATGCAAAATTAATGTATTTTTGCAAAGTTTTACTCTACAATTTATATAACATTGAGCGCAAATTTTAAAATGGTTGCCAAAACCTTCTTTGGCTTTGAAGAACTTTTATTAAACGAATTAAAAACCTTAGGAGCAGAACGTCCAGAAACAGGTACCCGTATGGTTAGTTTTTATGGAGATACTGGTTTTATGTATAAAGCTAATCTCTGCTTACGTACGGCTCTTAAAATATTAAAACCTATTGCAGAAAAGAAAGTACGGAATCCAGAGGATTTATATAAGTTTATAAAAAGTATAGACTGGAGAGATTATATAGATGCTAAAGATACTTTTTCAGTATCAGCAACAGTTATTTCAGAATACTTTAATCATTCTAAATATGTGGCACTTAAAACTAAGGATGCTATAGTGGATCAATTTCGGGATCGTACAGGAGAACGCCCTAATGTAGATACGCAACACCCTGATTTAGCTATTCAAATTCATATTTCTAAAGATGTATGTACGGTTTCTTTAGATAGTTCGGGAGATTCCTTGCACCATAGGGGATATAGAACAGTAACTAATATAGCTCCTATTAATGAAGTGTTAGCAGCAGGATTGTTATTACATGCGGGTTGGAGAGGGCAAACCGATTTTTTAGATCCTATGTGTGGAAGTGGTACTATGCTTATAGAAGCAACAATGATTGCTTGTAATATTCCGGCAAATATTAATCGAAAAGAATTTGCCTTTGAAAAATGGTTAGATTGGGATATGGATTTGTACGAAAAAATTGAAGAATCTATTCTTAAAAGAGTTAGAGATTGTAGCGTGAAAATTCAAGGTTACGATAAAGCTCCTTCTGCTGTAAATAAGGCCATAGATAATGTTGAAAATGCTAATATTTCTGAATTTGTAACGATAAAACAAGCTGATTTTTTTGAATCCCAAAAAGAGTCTGATTCAGAAAAGTCTTTATACATGGTATTTAACCCTCCGTATGGAGAGCGTTTACCTATAGATATAGAAACATTTTATGGGAAAATAGGAGATACGTTAAAGAAAAGTTATGCTAATACAGAAGCTTGGTTTATAACTTCGGATTTAGAAGCTCTAAAGTATGTAGGATTAAGACCATCTAGAAAAATTAAGGTATTTAATGCTAAATTAGAAGCACGCTTAGTTAATTATAAAATGTATGCAGGGAGTAAGCGTACTAAATTTCAGAGAGAAAAGTAATAAAATAAGATTACTTTTTGGTAAATATATTTTTAGGTAATAAATAACCAACGGATAATTGAAAGTTGAAATTAAAAGTTCGTTCATTACCATCGGCACCCACTCTCAATATACCAGGAACTATACGAGCACCGATGCTCCAATTACGATCTATTTGATACCAACCACCAAATATAAATCCGAAATCAATAGTTCGAATATCTCTAGTTATGGTTCCTCTATTACTACCATCTCTAACTTTAGCGTTTAAAAGTACAGAAGGTTGTATTCCTGCAAGTAATTTAAAGTTATTATCTAGTTGATAGGTAGCTAGTAAAGGAATATCAATGTATAACGATCGAAACCTTCCAGTAGCAGTACCTTTAGTAGATAACAAGTGAAGTTCTGCCCGAAACCCTAAATTATCTTTATATGGAATTTCTGCGTATCCTCCTAAATGGGGACCTATTCTAAGGTTATTTCCACTTACATCAGCTCCAATTACATTAGAAAAATTAAGGCCACCTATTATACCAAAATCAAGTTGTTCTTGCGAAAAGGAAATATGATTGATAAAAACACAAATTAAATTGGATAGAATTAATTTGATTGGAAATAATGAGGTTTTATTCATTAATGAGTATGTTAGCTTTCTGTTTATTAAACAGGTTCTTTAACAAATTATTTTACGAAACTAAATATTAATTTTTTCGTTGTACCACTTGGAAAATTTTACGATCTTCACACTTAAGTGTTTTAGAAGGGTATTTAAGCAATAAAGCATAATCGTGTGTGGCCATAAAAATAGTATTTCCATTAGCATTAATCTCTTTTAAAAGAGCCATTACTTCTAATGAGGTTTGAGGGTCTAAATTACCTGTAGGTTCATCGGCTAAAATTAATTCAGGATCATTTAATAAAGCTCTAGCAATGGCAACACGTTGTTGCTCTCCACCAGAAAGTTGATAAGGGAATTTGTCCCCTTTACTTTGCATACCTACTTTGGTAAGTACTTCTATAATACGATTATTAATTGCTTCTTTCTCTTTCCAACCAGTAGCTTTTAATACAAATTGAAGATTATTATTTACGTTGCGATCGTTTAATAATTTAAAATCCTGAAAAACCACTCCAAGCTTTCTACGTAAAAAAGGAATTTCGGACTCTTTAAGTCCATTTAATTTGAAATCTACAATTTGTCCTTCACCTTTTTGTAAAGGTAAGTCTCCATAAAGCGTTTTAAGAAAACTACTTTTACCAGATCCTGTTTTCCCAATAAGATAAACAAACTCTCCTTTTAATATTTGTAAAGAAATATCGGAAAGAATAATACTCTCGCGTTGAAAAATAGTAGCATTTTGTAAAGAAAGGACTAAGTCGCTCATTAAAATTATAATTAATTGCTAAATGTAAAACTACGAAACATTAACACAAAATAAAATTGAGTATTTCAATATATCAATATACTATTATTTAGTATTTCTGTTTTTAAAATTTTTAGGAGAATTTTCTGACATATAAAGGAAACAAAGTAATAGGTTCTAAGTATATTTGGTTTGTAAACTATTGGTGGTAATTTTAAGGTATTTTGTTATTTTATAGTTATGAAATATGTAGATATTTATAGTTTAATTTGAAATTTTTAGTATTAATATATCGTTATATGTTACAGAATGGTATTTTAATTGAATTTAAATAGTTAATAAGTAGTGTTTTATTATTTAATAGCATTAAAAACAATATTAAATAAATATAATAAAATGTTGTAATATTATTAACCACGTATAAATTATATATTATATGAAAGAGATTTGCTGTCAAATTTCCTTTTGGAGTGTTATTGGCTGGAGTATTTTAGCACAACAATCTGCTGTAGATATAGCTTCGGATGCTGTTTATTACAAAGCAATACAATTGTTTAATAAACAAGAATATTCGGCATCTCAAGCGTTTTTGAAACAATTAGAATATTCAGAAAATACGTCTTTACTAGCTAATAAGGACTATTATCTGGCGCAAACAGCAATTCGTCTTAATCAAGACAATGCAGAAGAATTAATGCTGCATTTTATAGAAAAACACCCTACTCACCCCAAACATAATTCGGCTTATTTTGAAGTAGGAAATTATTATTATGCTATAGGAAAATATGCAAATGCAAAAAAGTGGTATCAGGATGTTGTTGTGGAGGATTTAAGTGTTTCAGAAAAAGAAACCTATTATTTTAATTTAGGATATTCCTTATATACCTCTAAACGATACACAGAAGCAGAAAAGAACTTAAAAAAAGTTAAAGAGAGTGAAAAATATGGGAGTGAAGCTAATTATTATTTAGGGTTTATCTCTTATAAGTCCGATGATTATGGACAAGCGGATACGTATTTTAAAGAAATAAAAGCAGATTCAAAACTTAATAAAAAACTATCTTATTACAAAGCAGACAAAAACTTTAAACAAGGTAAATTTGAATTAGCTATTGCTTCGGCAAAAGAAGAGTTATTTAAATCCAAACCTTCTAATAAATCAGAGTTAAATAAAATTATAGGAGAAAGCTATTTTAACTTAAAGCAATATAAAGAAGCCATTCCTTATTTAGAATTGTATAAAGGAAAAGGAGGAAAGTGGAGTAATACGGATCATTATTTATTAGGGTATTCCTATTATAAAAATGGAGATTACACTAAGGCCGTTTCACGGTTTAATAAAATTATTGGAGGTAATGATGCTGTTGCTCAAAATGCCTATTACCATTTAGCAGATGCTTATTTACGCTTAAACTTAAAACCTCAGGCATTAAATGCTTTTAAGAATGCATATGAAATGTCCTATGTTATCGAAATCAAAAAGGATGCAGGATACAATTACGGAAAGTTAAGTTATGAATTAGGGAATTCATTTGAGAGTGTCCCTGCTATACTACGTACTTATCTAGTAAAATACCCGAATAGTGTTTATAGAGAAGAACTTTCTACACTATTAGTAGACTCTTATATAACGTCTAAAAATTACAAAGAGGCTTTAGAAGTATTGGTAATAGAAAAAAATGAAAAAAATAATAAAGTTCATCAAAAAGTACTATACCTATATGGGATGGAATTACTGTTAAACACTCAAATTCAGGAAGCAATAGAGCACTTTAGAAAAGCAGAACAATTAAGCGTATTGCCGTTAATTACTCAATATGCTATTTTTTGGCAAGGAGAAGGCTATTACAAATTAGCTAACTACACAGAAGCCATTTCAAAATATAGTCAATTAAAAGAAAACAACTTAGATCAAACACTAAATTTAAAGCATTATCAATTAGGATATAGTTATTTTAAATTAAAACAGTATGAAGAAGCTATTTTTAGTTTAGATTCTTTTTTACAATTGGGTATTTTAAAAAAGAATTACAAATTAGATGCTACATTGCGTTTAGCCGATAGTTATTTTGCATCTGCAAAATATTGGCCTGCCATGGAAAATTATAATAAAGCTATAGCCTTAAATCATCCAAAATCGGATTATGCACAGTTCCAAAAAGCAATTAGTTACGGTTTTGTACAGCGTAACGAGCAAAAAATAAAAGGTTTAGAACAGTTTTTAGTAGATTATAAAAATTCTACATTTAAAGACGATGCATTGTTTGCTTTGGCAAGCGTATATGTTGCAGAAGGAAATATAAAAAAAGGAATTACAACGTACCAACAATTACAAAATCAGTTACCTAATAGTCCATTGGTTTCTAAAGCTGTTTTAAAAGAAGGACTTATTTATTATAATAAAGACCAATCAGAAAAGGCTATAGAACGATTTAAATTAGTGGCAGAAAAATACCCGAAAACGGCAGAAGCCTTGCAAGCCGTTAAAACAGCTAGATTAGTTTATATAGATTTGGGACAAACTCAAGCCTATGCTAATTGGGTAAATACTTTAGACTTTGTACAAATTACTAATGAAGATTTAGATAATACTACGTACGAAGCTGCAGAAAAACCTTATTTAGAAAACAATTCCGCAAAAGCTATTGCAAATTTTGAAACGTATTTAACCCAATTTTCAACAGGATTACATAGTTTGGAATCACATTTTTATTTAGCTCAGTTATACACTAAACAAAACAAATGGGAAAATGCATTATCACATTATTTATATGTAACCAAACAGGAGAGTAGTGAATTTTCAGAAACATCTATTTATAGGGTTTCTCAAATATATTTAGAACAAGAAAAATATGCAAAAGCCATCCCTTTTTTAGAACGTTTAGAAAAAGAAGCAGACTTTGAGCAAAATATCATCTTTGCTAAAACAAATTTAATGAAGGCGTACAATCAAAAAAAGCAATATGCAAAAACTATTGTATATGCTAATGGTGTATTGGATAATCCTAAAGTAGAAGAAATAATAAAAACGGATGCTCAAATTAATAAAGCGCGAGCAGCGTTAGCATTAGGTAAATTGGATATAGCAGAAAAAGCTTATACAAAAGTAAGCAAAACAGCTACAGGTAAAATAGGAGCAGAGTCGGTGTACTATTTAGCAAAATTTAATACCGATGCAAAAAAATATGAAGCATCTAATGTATTTGTACAACGTTTAGCCAAAGACTTTTCTGCTTACAGAGATTATGGAGCTAAAAGTTTACTTTTAATGGCTAAGAATTTTCATGGTTTAGGAGATGCATACCAAGCAACCTATGTATTGAGTTCCGTAACTAAAAATTTTAAGCAATACCCCAAAGTAATAGCAGAAGCTAAAGTGTTATTAGAAGAAATTAAAGCAGAAGAAGCTAAAGTAAATTCATCAATAAATGAATAAGAGTCAGTTTATGAAGTTGTCTTTCAAATCAACTATTTTTTTAATAATAATGCTTTTAAATGCAAGTGTTATTTTTTCACAAGAAAAGCGTAATGTATCTAAAGACACTATACGTACAGAAAACATTACAGTATATAAAACATATAATCCCACTATTAATGATGCATTTAAATTAAAGACATCTCCAATATTTGACCTTGAAAAAAATGTTCCTAAAAAGGTATCTCCATTTGCTATAAAATCAGTACCAGTAGCGAGTACATTTATTCCAAAAAAAGCAAAATCGTTAGCACTGGAACGTAAACGTAAAATATTACCACCTCAAAACTATGTTTCTTTAGCAGGAGGTAATTTTGGAAATATAGAGGCAGAGGCTTTTGTAAATTATGAGCTAGGAAGAGATGAACATTTTAGCGGATTATTTTTGCATAAATCATCGCAAGGTGGCATTGATGAGGTGAGAGTGGATGATTTTTATTACGATACAGGCATTCAATTAAGTTATCAAAAAGAAGATAGAAATACGCCTTGGGGATTAACTTTTGAAGCACAACATCAATTATATAATTGGTACGGATTGTCAGATGACTTAGTAATTTCCGATCAACAATTAACTAATTTAGATCCAAGTCATACTTTTTTTGATATAAATATTGGAGGAAATATTACGTTTAGTAATACATTTATAAAAAATGCACATGCTAAGTTGCGTTTCTTTTTTGATGATTACGATAGCTCGGAAATTAATTTTATAGCCCAACCTAACTTTAATTTTGAAATAGAAAATATAAAACTGGATGTACCAGCAACATTAGATGTACTCTCTGGGAGTTTTGAACCAGAGAATTTCTTATCAGAATTGAAATATCAGCGTATTAATTTAGGAGTTAAACCGAGTATTCCATTAAATTACAACGATATTGAGTTTAATATAGGCTTTTCTACATTTCTAAGCGCCGATACAGAAAATAATAAAACGGATTTATACATATATCCAAATCTATTAGCAACTTATCAATTTAAAGACTATGGTATTACCATTTTTGGAGGTATTACAGGAAATTTAGAACAAAATACTTATCACAATGCTAGTATAGAAAATAAGTTTGTGGCACCGTTACTAAATTTACAGCCTACAAGTGAGCGTTTTAAAGTTGAAGTAGGGTTGCAAGGCAACCTAAGTAGTAAATTAAGTTACGAAGTTAAAGCTTCTTATAATTCGGAAGAAGACAAAGCATTATTTCAAAAATTACCAATACTTAATACCATAGAGAACGCTTCTAATTTTGGTTTTAATAATGCTTTTGGATATGTATATGCCGATACAAATACAGGAGAATTAACAGGAAGTTTAACGTACGAAGAATATGAAAAATATACACTAAGTCTTACAACTAATTTTTTTACATATAATGTAAAAGAACAAGAAGAAGCATGGAATTTACCCCAACTAACAACTACTTTAAGAGGAACTTATGTAGTTAATGAAAAATTAGATTTAGGAGCAAACCTATTTTTTATAGGAACTCGTAAGGATTTTGATAATATTAATAATCGTACAGTAGATGTAGAAGCTATTTTTGATATTAGTTTAGAGGGAAGTTATAGTATTACTAAAAAGTGGAAAGCTTTTGCAAAAATTAAAAACATAACCAATCAAAACTACGAACGTTGGCTAGATTACCCTTCACAGTCAATACAAGGACTATTAGGAATTCGCTATTTGTTTAAATAATTTTTTATGAATGTAGGAAATCTATTGTGAGTAATCATAATTATTTAAATACCTTTTTACGAATGTTTTATCCATAAATTGTATAAGCCGTAAAATAAAAATTTAGAGTTTCTGAAAATAAAAATGAATTAAAAGTGTGCCTAAATAGAAAAACTAGTTTTAGATATGCCCTTATGAAAATCTAATATTAGCATTTTTATTGCTCTTAAGTTAGATTTAAATTACGAAATTAGGTGCTAATACAGATAAGCATATTTCTTAAAAACTTTGTTGATAACTATTAGTTTGCGTAAAACAAGACCATGGCATTCCTTTTATCTTTGTAAACAAGTCAAAAAATACTCTAATGAAATTTATAGTTTCAAGTACCTATTTATTAAAACAATTACAGCTTTTAGGTGGTGTAATAAGCAACAATAATACGTTACCTATTTTAGATAATTTTCTTTTTGAAGTAAAAGGCAATGATTTGTTAGTTTCGGCTTCGGATTTAGAAACTACAGTAGTAGCAAAACTTCAAATAGAATCTCAAGATAATGCCGCTATAGCAATGCCTGCAAAATTGCTATTAGAAACCTTGAAAACATTTCCAGAACAACCACTCACATTTGTGTTACAAGACAATAATACGGTGGAAATTAGTTCTAATCATGGTAAATACGCTTTAGCATATGTAGAAGGAGAAGAATTTCCTAAAGCAGTGAGCTTAGAAGACCCTAGTACAACAAAAATAACTTCGGGAGTTTTAGCTACAGCAATTAGTAAAACTATCTTTGCTTCTGGAAACGACGAACTACGACCTGTAATGAGCGGAGTGTTTTTTCAATTCTCAACAGAAGCACTCACTTTTGTTGCTACAGATGCTCATAAGTTGGTTAAATATACACGAACTGATGTTAAAGCTCCACAGGCAGCAGAATTTATAATGCCTAAAAAACCATTAAATTTACTAAAAACTATGTTAGCTATTTCGGATAGCGAAGTTTTGGTAGAGTATAATGAATCAAATGCAAAATTTAGTTTTGATGGTATTGAGTTGGTTTGTAGGTTAATAGATGGAAAATATCCAAATTATGAAGCTGTAATCCCTAAAGAAAATCCAAATAAACTGAGTATTCAACGCACTCAATTTTTAAGTTCTGTTCGTAGAGTTTCTATTTTTTCAAATAAAACAACACATCAAATTCGCTTAAAAATTGCTGGAGCAGAATTAAATATTTCGGCAGAAGACATAGACTATTCTAACAAAGCAGAAGAGCGTTTGACATGCGATTACCAAGGGGATGATATGGAAATTGGTTTTAACTCTAGGTTTTTTACAGAAATGCTAAATAATTTAAACTCTCATGAAGTACAATTAGAAATGTCACTTCCTAATAGAGCAGGGATTTTAACACCAATAGATGGATTAGAAGAAGGGGAAGAGGTTACAATGTTAGTAATGCCAGTTATGTTAAATAGCTAATTAATTATATATTATAATTTATAAAAAAATGGTAGGAGTTATATCTTATCATTTTTTTGTGCTTAGGTTCATTTTTTGTTCTATGTTCAAAAGCAGTATTTTTGCTTATATAAATTATTTATTATGAAAGGAATTGTATTAGCAGGAGGAAGTGGCACAAGGTTATATCCTATAACCAAAGGGGTATCTAAACAATTGCTCCCTGTGTACAATAAACCTATGGTGTATTATCCTATTTCAGTATTACTGTTGGCAGGGATAAAAGAAATATTAATAATATCTACCCCTGATGATATGCCTATGTTCCAACGTTTGTTAGGAGATGGAACAGATTTGGGCATATCTTTCGAATATAAAATACAAGAACAGCCTAATGGTTTGGCAGAAGCATTTATTTTAGGAGAAGATTTTGTAGGAAAAGACGATGTTTGTTTAATTCTTGGAGATAACATTTTTTATGGTCATGGTTTTAGTAAAGTTTTAGAAAAGTCTTTAATAAATGTTTCAGAGAGTAGTACAGCTACTGTTTTTGGTTATTATGTTAATGACCCAGAGCGTTATGGAGTAGTAGAATTTGATGGAGATGGATCGGTAATAAGTATTGATGAAAAACCACAAAGCCCAAAGAGTAATTATGCTATAGTTGGTTTGTACTTCTATCCTAATTCTGTAATAGAAATAGCAAAATCAATTCAACCTAGCGATAGAGGAGAATTAGAGATTACTTCGATTAATCAAGAATATTTATCGAAGAGGAAACTAAAAGTAGAGCTAATGGGAAGGGGGTATGCTTGGTTTGATACAGGAACACATGATTCTTTACAAGAAGCCTCTAACTTTATCCAAACTATAGAGAATAGACAAGGGTTAAAAGTAGCCTCTTTAGAAGAAATTGTATTTAAGAAGGGATATATTACAGCGGGTCAATTAGAAAGTTTAGCAAAGCCGCTTCAAAAGAATGAATATGGAAAATACTTATCAAGTTTAGTAAAAAAGAAATAATGAAAATTACTAAAACAGCTATTCCAGAAATTTTAATTATAGAACCACAACTTTTTGGAGATAATAGAGGATATTTTATAGAAAGTTATAACCAATCTAAATTTCCGTCAGAGTACGAGCATATTACTTTTATTCAGGATAACGAATCTAAATCAAAAGAAGGCGTACTTAGAGGATTACATTATCAACTAGCTCCTTTTTGTCAATCTAAACTGGTAAGAGTAATCCAAGGTAGTGTTATAGATGTAGCAGTAGATGTAAGAAAAGGCTCGCCTACCTTTGGGAAGCACGTTTCTGTAAAACTTACAGGAGAGAATAAGAAACAATTATTAGTGCCACGAGGTTTTGCACATGGGTTTGTAGTTACTTCTCCAGATACCATTTTTTCATATAAATGCGATAATTATTATAGTCTAGAACATGATCGAGGAATATTATTTAATGATCCAGCTTTAAATATTGATTGGCAATTGGATGATTCACAATTAACCTTATCAGAAAAAGATAAAAGACAACCTTTATTAAAGAACGTAAAGGACCTTTTTGATTATAACGAAGACCTATATGTATAATATTTTAATTACGGGCTCAAAAGGACAGTTAGGGCAAGAATTACAATTCATAAGCAAAAGTAATACTAATACGTTATATCGTTTTTTTTTTACTTCAAAAAAGGATTTAGATATTAGTAATTTTAAAAAAGTAGAACAATTTATTATTGATAATAAGATTAATTCTATTTTTAATTGTGCAGCTTACACCGCTGTAGACAAAGCCGAAGATAATGAAAATACCGCTTGTCTAATTAATTTCGAAGCCGTTAAAAATTTAGGAGAATTAACTAAAAAGTACAATATTACTTTAATTCATATTTCTACAGATTATGTATTTAATGGAAAATCGTGGATGCCTTATACAGAAGAAAAAGAAGTAGCACCTCAAAGTATATATGGAATTTCAAAACTAAAAGGAGAAGAAGCATTGAAGGAAATTAATCCAACCAATACTCTAATCATTCGGACAGCATGGGTGTACTCTACATTTGGAACTAATTTTGTAAAAACAATGTTAGACTTAGGTAAAGAAAGAGACCAGCTTAATATAATTTACGATCAAGTAGGAAGCCCTACTTATGCTAGAGATTTAGCTAATGTAATGTTAATGATATTACCCAAAATAAATTCAAGTAAAATCGAAGTCTATCATTATAGTAATGAAGGCGTTTGTAGTTGGTACGATTTTGCAAAGGCTATTTTTGAAATAAAAGGGATTGATTGTAATGTTAGTGCCATACCATCATCGGCATACCCCACCAAAGCCAGAAGACCACATTACAGTGTGTTAAATAAGCAAAGAATAAAAGATCAGTTTAATATTACTATTCCTTATTGGAGAGATTCATTAAAAGCTTGTCTAAATCAATTATAAAATGAAAACAGTTCTAGTAACCGGAGGAGCAGGATTTATAGGTTCTAATTTTGTAAGTTATTTTTTAGAAACCTACCCAGAGTATCATTTAATTAATTTAGATTCTTTGACTTATGCTGCCAATTTAGAAAATGTAGAAATTTCTTCAGAAATAGCGGAAAGATATACATTTATAGAAGGTTCAATATGTGATAGATTATTAGTTGAAAAAATTTTTGAAGAACATGCTATAACAGGGGTTTTACATTTTGCAGCCGAATCGCACGTAGATAATTCCATAAAAAACCCAGGAGTTTTTATAGAAACTAACGTAAACGGAACATTTACATTACTGGATGTTGCTTTTAAGAAATGGATGATAAAACCGTTTGTTTACAAAGAAGAATATAAAGCCTGTAGATTTTTACATGTATCTACCGATGAGGTATATGGCACATTAGGAGAAACAGGATTATTTACAGAAGAAACCCCTTATGCACCTAATTCCCCATATAGTGCCTCAAAAGCTTCAAGTGATATGATTGTAAGGAGTTATCACCATACCTATGGTATGAACACGGTAATTACTAACTGTTCTAATAATTACGGTCCTAAACAACATAATGAAAAACTAATACCTACAATTATTCGTAAAGCATTATCAGGACAAGCCATTCCTATTTATGGAGATGGAAAAAATATTAGAGATTGGTTATACGTATTAGATCACTGTAAAGGAATAGCTTTAGCTTTTCATAAAGGAATTTCGGGTGAGGTATATAATATTGGAGGAAGAAATGAAAAAGATAATTTATATATAGTAAATAAAATATGTAGTATTTTAGATACTCGTATTCCTAGAAATAAAAGTTACGCTTCTTTAATTACATTTGTAGAGGATAGAGCGGGTCATGATAGGCGCTATGCTATAGATGCTACTAAAATAGAAAATCAATTAGGGTGGGAGGCAGCAGAGAATTTTGAAACAGGAATTGAAAAAACAATAGATTGGTATATTAAAAAATTTAATAAATAAATTATTCTGAAAACAGGTTATCTACATATAGCTAGAAAAGTGATTTTAACAGAGATTAAAGCTTTAAAAGGTTTAGAATCTTCACTAGGGGTTGATTTTGATAAAGCCATAGAGTTAATTTTGTCCGTTAAAGGAAAGGTGGTAATTACCGGGATAGGGAAATCGGGACATATAGGTCGCAAAATAGCAGCTTCTTTAGCAAGTACTGGTACGCCAAGTTTTTTTTTACATCCTTCCGAAGCTATACATGGAGATTTGGGCATGTTGAGTAAAGAGGATTTAGTTTTAGCTATTGCGAACTCGGGGGAAACCTCAGAAATTATTAGTTTACTTCCTTTTATAAAAGAAGAAAAAATTCCTTTATTATCTATATCAAGTAAACCACATTCAACTTTAGCTCAACAATCAACAATACATTTGAATATGGGCGAATTTGAAGAAGCCTGTCCTTTAAACTTAGCACCAACAACTTCTAGTATGCTTACCTTGGCAATTGGAGACGCTTTAACCGTTTCTTTAATGCATGGTAAGGGAATTAACGAAGCTAATTTTGCTAAGCTACACCCAGGAGGAAATATAGGAAAAAGACTTAACGATACAGTAGAAGATGTAATGAAAAAAGAAGATTTACCTTTAGCTTTAGAAACGGCTACTATGGCAGAAGTAATTTATAAAATTAATTCGGGACGTTGTGGACTAGCTATTATAGGTAATGAAGATGAGGTTAATGGAATTATTACTGATGGAGATTTAAGGCGGGCTATAAATAATTCTAAAGAAGATTTTTTTAATCTTAAAGCTGTAGATGTAATGACTAAAACGCCAAAATATATCTCGAAATCTACAAAATTAATTGATGCTAAAAATGTTATGAATTCTAAAAAAATAACAAGCCTTTTAGTAGGTACATCAAAACAATTAGATGGAATAATCCAACTACACGATATTACCATTTAGCATTCCTAACTATTTATGAGAACTGTAATTGTAATACCAGCACGGCTAAAATCTTCACGTTTACCAAATAAATTATTGTTAGATTTAGGTGGAAAAAGCATCATAAGACGAGTGTACGAACAGTGCCTGAAAGTAGAAGAAATAACGAATGTATATATAGCTGTAGATGATGAGAAATTGAAATTGCATTGTGAAGAATTTACAGAGAATACACTTCTTACAAGCAAAAATCATCAATCGGGAACCGATCGAATAGCAGAAGCAGTATCACAAATAGATTGTGAAGCTGTGATAAACGTACAAGGAGATGAACCATTTATAGACCCTGTTTTAATTTCAGAAATAGCCAAATTACTTCAGACTAATACTATGGTAAGTGCCATGTGTCCTATTTTTCAAAAGACAGAAATAGAAGACCCTAATAATGTAAAAGTAGTTGTCAATAAAAATAAAAAAGCTATTTATTTCTCTCGTTCTGTAATACCATTTAATAGAGACGGGATAGAGTTAGATATATTAAAATATTATAAACATTTAGGAGTATACGGATACACTAAAAAAATTTTATTTGAGTTTACTAAATTGAAACCAACTTATTTAGAAGAAGTAGAAAAATTAGAACAACTTAGGGTTATAGAAAATGGATTTAAAATTCATATGATTGAAACTTGTCACAATGCTATTGGAATTGATACGCAAGAGGATTATAATAATGCAAAAGAATTAATGAAGTAATATGTTGTTTTCAAAAAAAATACTTTTAAAGTCTCTTATAAATAAATCGGTAGATATGCATAATCATATTTTACCAGGAATAGATGACGGAGCAGCTAATTTAGAAATTACAGTAGATTTAGTTAAACAATATCAAGAATTAGGATATACAAAAATTATTGCTACACCCCATACAATGGGGGATTATTATCCTAATACAGCCTCTTCAATTTTAACAGCTTATAAAAAATTGCAGAAAGAATTGTTAGATAGAAATATTACAGGAATTGAGATTAAGGCTGCTAGTGAATATATGATTGATCTTGAATTTGAAGAGATGATTGATCGAGGAGATCAATTATTAACTTTTAATGATAATCACATTTTAATAGAAATGTCTTATTTGAGAGAGTCCGAAAATTTAAACGAAGTTTTATATAAACTTCAGTTGAAAAATTTTATGCCAATATTAGCACATCCAGAACGGTATTCTTTTTATTTATCAGATTTTGAAAAGTATTACGCTATAAAGAATCAAGGAGTAAAATTTCAATTGAATATGTTAGCTTTAACTGATCATTACGGAAGTAAAATAAAAAAAACAGCTATGCGTTTATTAAAAGAAAATATGTACGATTATATTGGTATTGATACACACCGTATAGATCATTTAGAAAAAGTAGCTAATATTAAAATCCCTCAAAAATTTAAGCGAAATATAAATAATCTTTTAGAAAATAATAAAGAGTTGTTTTAATAATATAGAGTCAAAAAAAATAGACAGATTTTAAAATTCGCTTATTTTTTGTTTATACATACTACTTTGTGGATATTATTTTAAATCCATAATAATCTAATCTTTATATTGTTTTTAAAACTGATTGTTTGTACCTTCTATTTCTACTCGTTTTAAAGCACTTCCTGTGGCATTGGTATTTCCTGTTAACAAACTGTTGTTTCCTTTAAATTTAATATCTAAAAAACAACATTTACTGGAGTCTGTAATTATAGTATTATTATTAATAGCCACATTGTTAAAATCTGATGAGTTTACAGCAAAGTTATTTCCAGCCACTTTGAATATATTTTCTGTTATTTCAATATTAGAAGAGGTGTTTTGAAGTGCATTTTTATCTCCAACAGCAAAAAGCCTAATAGCATTGGATACACGTTCGGCTTTACTCTCAAAGGTGTTGTTAGCTACACGGATATTAGAAATTTGAGAGGAATTATTAATAAAAAAAGCATTTTGATTATCTTTTACATTAGTTATTTTATTGCCAGTTACATTAATGTTTTTTGAGCTAGTAATTCCAAATCCACTATTTTTAAAAGTATTATCTGCTACATTTATACCTTTACTAAAAGTAATTCTACCTGCTTTTCCACAATTGAATTCATTATTACGTATAATAAGTTGACTAATTTCATCATCGTTAATTCCTCCAATGTCAAAAGGTCTCCCATCAACCAATGTTACAGTATTATTGTGTATTTCTACATTATCCACTTTAATTTGTGCATTAAACCCAAAACTACCCTCAATATTACTAGTTATAGTATTGTTCCTAAATCGAGAATCTTTTAGATTTCTCATTTGGACAGCTACTTTACAATTTAGTATTTGATTATTTTCTATAATAATATCGTCGTTAGAAGCTAATATTCCAGTAGGAGCATTTCTAATTGTATTGTTTATAATTTCATTATCGGTACTTTGTGATAGATTGAAGGCGTTATCGTCTCCCGCAATAACACCGCCAATAGAAGGATTATTTATAATTTTTATATTAGAAGCACCGTTCCAACCTACGGTTCCCTCTGTAGTATTTTGTGTAATTAAAATATCATTCCCAAATGCCGCTAAAATAGAAATTCCAGAACCTTCTCGAACTTCATTTCCTGTAATAATTACCCGTTCTACAACTTGTCCTTCTACAGGTTCTACTACAATACCAATTCTAGGTGCAGCACCAATAGAACCACCAATATTTTTTCCAGCTTTAAAAAGCTTACAATTTTGAATGGTAATATCTTCTCCATCAGTAATTGATAGATTGTTAGAACGATTAGAATTAAAAGTACAATTTTTAATAATTACATTTTTACTAGGAAAATATTCTGTTCCATCTGCTATTGGATTTCCTTTTCTTCCTACACTATTAATAGTTAAACCTGTTATGGAGCCTAAGTTCATTTCTACATTATCTACAGTAATGTTTTGTCCTCCTTTAATTTCAAATAATACATTTCCAACACCCGGTTGTAAACGTTCTAAACGATCTCCAATTATTTTACCTCCTTGTACAGAAACATTAGAAACACCAACTAATCGGATTACTTTAGAGGTAAACTTAGGGTTGTTTACAGAAAACACCCTTAATGTAGTTTCATCGGACATAATCAAATTAAAATTAGATGGAATAGATACTACAGGAATACCAATAGCTTCAAAATTAGACTCAAAATAAGCATCCATTCTAGAGATATTAAAGTTAGTTTTTTGAAAGAGAGAAGAGGGAGTTAATTTTTTAATTAAATCAACTGCAAATTGTAGGTTTTTATGATTTTGAAAAGCATTATTTATATTGGTACTTCCTTCGACTATATTCCATCGGGTTGGGAAAAAAACAAAATCGTTATCTAATAGTGTAACATTTCCATTAATTTTTACGCCTAAATTAAGTAACCGACTATCAATTTTACTATTTCCAGAAAAATTTAAACTACCATTAATAATATCTCCCTTTCCAAAAAGTAAACTAACATCACTAGCTAAGTTTATAGTTTGCCCATTAAGATCAATAACGCAATCAATCATCTTTTTTTCACCAACAGTTAGTGTTCTTAAATCAAAAGCACACATAGGTTCAGATTTATTCTCTGGCTCCATAGGCATAGTGGTAGGTGCTTTGATTACAGGAGTTTCTTTTTCTACAGGTTCTATTACTTCCGAAATTGGTTCAATTTCTAAAGTTTGTGGCTCAAATTCTAGACTTTCTTTGGAGCAAGAAAGTATAAGTAATAAAAATACTAGCAATGAGAATTTAATGCTTTTCATAAGTAGGTAGAATTAATGTAAATTGTGATTTATATTGTGTAATACAACAATTTAGGAAACGTAAAGTAACAATATTTCTATTATGTAGGAAATAATTTTTATTATTTAACAAAATAATTGAGTTTTTAAAATGAAGTGTCGATAAATTGATTCTTAAAATCGACTAAAAGTCTTTTTTACACAATGGATATAATTATATTTGTTTCTTAACTAACTAGAATTATTAATTATAATGAAGAAAATTATTAGAATAACTACTGTGCCTATATCTTTAGGAGGGTTATTACAAGGGCAGTTGCATTATATGTCTAATTATTTTGAGGTAATAGGTGTTTCTAGTAGTGGTAATTCTATTAATAAGACTTCAGAATTAGAAAAAGTAGGTATAAAGGAAAAGGTAAGGGTGGTTCCAGTAGAAATGACTCGTAAAATAACTCCAATACAAGATTTAAAAGCAGTAATTCAACTTTATAAATTATTTAAAAAAGAACGTCCCGATATTGTTCACAGTCATACTCCTAAAGCAGGTACCTTAGCCATGTTAGCTGCTAAATTGGCTAAAGTACCTAATAGATTGCACACTATAGCAGGATTACCTCTTTTAGAAGCCGTTGAGTCAAAGAGAAAATTGTTAGATATAGTTGAGAAAATTACATATTCTTGTGCAACTAAAATTTATCCTAATTCTTTTGGTTTAAAAGAGATTGTTCTTAAAAATAAATTTACTCATAACAAAAAATTACATATTATAGCTAAAGGTAGCTCTAATGGTATAGATACATTACATTTTAATCCAAAGATTTATTCAAAAGAAGATAAAGACCAAATTAGAAAGAATTTTAATTTACAACTTACAGATTTTATATTTGTATTTGTAGGAAGATTGGTAAAAGATAAAGGAATAAACGAGCTAATTCAAGCTTTTAAAAAGGTTTCCGTTAAAAATAATCGAGCAAAATTGTTATTAGTTGGTTCTTACGAAAGGGATTTAGATCCATTATTGCCAGAAATAGAAGAAGAAATAAATATTAATCCAAATATTATATCTGTAGGTTGGCAAAATGATGTAAGACCTTTCTTTGCTATTTCGGATGTGTTAACTTTTCCGAGTTACCGAGAAGGCTTTCCAAATGTAGTTATGCAAGCAGGAGCAATGGAGCTTCCTTGTATAGTTACGGACATTAATGGGTGTAACGAAATAATTTCAGAAAACGTTAACGGAATAATTATACCCCCAAAAGATATGGAACAATTGCAATTTGCAATGAATCGATTAATAAACGATCAAATATTTTCTAGTCGATTAAAATCTAGGGCTAGAGATATTATTTGTGAACGTTATGAGAGAATAAAGATTTGGGAAGCATTACACAAAGAATATCAATTATTATTGAATTGATTTGTGATTATACTTTGATAGATGTATAAAAAAATTATAAAAAGAGGAGTGGATTTTATAGGATCTCTATTCCTTATATTACTTTTAATGCCTATTTTTTTAACTATTGTTTTAATTCTATCAATAGCTAACAAGGGAGCATGTTTCTTTGTTCAGAAGCGCCCAGGAAAGGATAAAAAAATCTTTAAAATAGTTAAGTTTAAGACGATGAATGATAAAAAAGATTCTCAAGGAAATTTGTTATCAGATTCAGAAAGACTAACAAGTATAGGCCGTTTCATACGAAAAACATCATTAGACGAATTACCGCAATTATTTAATGTTTTAAAAGGAGAAATGAGTTTTATTGGACCAAGGCCTTTGTTAATTAGATATCTACCGTATTATTCTGATAGAGAGAATAAAAGACATAATATAAGACCTGGAATTACAGGCTTAGCTCAAGTTTCAGGACGTAATTTATTACATTGGGATCAGCGATTAGCTAAAGATGTATTTTATGTGGAAAATATATCTCTTAAGCAAGATATACAAATTGTATTATTAACTATTAAAAAGGTACTTGTTTCGGAAGACATTGTTGTAGACCCAAGTTCAGTATTACCTGATTTAGATGAATATAGAAAGAAATAAAATTAATTGGGCAATTCTAGTTACTGGGTGGGGACGAAATGCCAAAGATACTATAGAAGCATTTGGTAAAGAGCAATTTTCTAATAGTAATTTAGCAGTGGTAATTTATGAATCAGAACCTTGTGGAGCAGCTATAAAGGCAAACAAATTGGAGATAGAAACGCTACAATTGTTAAAAAAAGACTTTGTAAGTTTAAAACTTTATCAAAAACAATTAACAGAAGAGCTTAAAAAGCGAAGTATAGATTATATTTTTATGCTTAATTATAAATATGTAATTAAACAAGAAATGCTTTTAGCATTTCCTAATAAAATACTTAATATCCATCCATCACTTTTTCCTAGTTTTTTAGGAACAAAAACAGCTATTCAAGATGCCTTAACCTATGGTGTTAAAGTAACAGGGATTACGACCCATATTATTGATGGTAAATTAGATGAAGGAGTTATTTTAAAGCAAAAAGCTATTAAAATAAAACAAAACGATACATTTGAAACCCTGTATCCTAAGTTTGCTTTAGAAGGGAAGAAAATTATAAAAAAAACAATAAAACTTATTGAAAAAAAACATTTCAAAAAACTATAATGGGTGAGGATTTACAAATTAAGCCTTTAACTAAAGCCGCTTTACGGAAAGCCATAGATAAAAATACTTTTTGGAAAACGCCACTAGTGCCTTTACCAAAAAGTAAAGCAATTTGGTTGTTAGATAATCCTAGGATAGAAGAGGAAGATTACTGTGGAGTGTTAGGTTTAGAAAAAGAAAAATTAGTTGCTTTTGTTTTTATGTTTCCCGATTGGCTAAATTTGAGAAATAACAAAAAACAAAAGGTATATTGGGAACTATTGTGGTGGACGCATCACAATTATGTTAATACAATATTAGGATCCTATATTTTTAATGAAGCCGTTAAGCTAGCTAAAAAGAAAATTATAATTAAATCTTATGCAGAAAACGTTAATGAATTTTATGAAAAACAACCTTTCAATATTATAGATTCTAGATTAAGATATACTTTGTTTTTTGGTGTTAATGCAGAAATAGTAAAAGGACGTTTTTCTTTTTTGAAGCATTTTGGAATAATTGTTAAACTATTGGAAGGCTTTAGTACAAGTGTATTACGTATAATAAATAAATTTAAAATACAGAAAACCAGAATATCACTTTCTTACGAGTATATTAATCAATTAGATGCTGCAACATGGAATTTTATAGCGCCGCTATGCGCAAACGATCTTATTTATAAAACTAAAGATTATGTAAATTGGCAGCTTAATAAATTTCAATATACTCAAATTCCGACAACAGAAAAAAAACAATATAATTCACTATATACAGGAGAGGGTAAAGGTATTAGAATACACAATGTTAAGATTATTAAAGAAAACAGAATTATAGGCTTTTTATCCTATGTAGTTAATCATAAAGAATTCAATATTAAATATTTTATGGTTTCAGATAATGCTAATTATTCGATATGTGTAGATGCTGTTATGGAGCATTTTATACTCTCTAAAGCTAACTTTATATTTACCGATGATACTAAATTATCAGAAAAGCTAAACAATAAATACACTACCGTCTTTATTTATAAAAAGGAAAAGAAAGCATTAATTCATAAATCAATAGAATTAGAAAAAGATTTAGCTTTAAAAATCTATAATAGAGATGGTCATTTTTATTAATTAAATAATTATGAATTTAATAGAAAAGTTATATAATTCATTATATACGAATACTACTTCCAAGGCATTTTATATTAACGAAGTTTTTTATACCTATAAGCAATTACAACAAGTAGTTGAAAATATTAGGTATAACATACAACAACAAATTAACGATTCGGTTAAACTAATTGGATTAGTAACCAATAACGATTTAGAAACGTATGCAGCTATATTAGCATTATGGTTTGAAGGTAAAGGCTACGTACCACTGAACTCTAATAATCCTATTGAAAGAAATAAGCATATACTTGAACTTACAGATGTTATCCATATTATTGATTCATCAGAGCATTCTAATTATTCCGAATATCAAGTAATTAAATCAAAGTATTTAGAGAGTATAACTTTTACATTAAAGTTGCCTCATGTAAATTTAAAAGACTTAGCCTATGTGTTGTTTACATCAGGAAGTACAGGAACACCTAAAGGAGTACCTATAAGTTTTTATAATTTGAATAGTTTTGTAACAGCTATAGACAAAGACTCTAATTTTAGAATTGTGAATACCGATAGGTGTTTACAAATGTTTGAATTAACATTTGATATGTCTGTAGTATCCTATTTATTACCTCTATTAGAAGGAGCTTGTATATATACGATACCTCAAAAAGCAATTAAATATTTTTATGTATTCAAACTTATTAAGGAACAAAAATTAACAGTATTAACCCTTGTTGCATCCATTATACATTATCTAAAACCTTATTTTGAAGAAATTAACGCTCCAGACGTTCGTTTTTGTAGCTTTGCAGGAGGAAGTCTATATACTGATATAGCATCGCAATGGAGCAGTTGTATTCCAAATTGTAAAATATTTAATTATTACGGCCCAACAGAGACCACCATATATAGTGGATATTATCCATACAATAAACATACGCATACAAAGTCTCATAATGGAATTATTTCCATAGGAACACCTATGGGAGATCTTAACTATATAATTGTTGACCATAGAAATAATGAATTACCGATAGGCAAAACAGGTGAACTTTGTATTTCAGGAGGGCAAGTAACCTCTGGATATTGGAAAAATGAAACCCGAAATAAAACAAGTTTTTTTATCAAAATGGTAGATAATAGAAATCAGCGTTTTTATAAAACAGGAGATCTATGTTATAAAGATAAAGATGGTAATTTTATGTACATTGGTCGTTCCGATTTCCAAGTAAAAATTAGAGGTTTTAGAGTGGAATTAGCAGAAATTGAACACCATGCAAAAACAATTTCTAAAAAAGTTAATATAATTGCCTTAGATGTTATTAATAAATTAGGCAATGCAGAATTGGCGTTGGCTATAGAAGGAAAACCTTTTGATGATACAGATATGATATCCTATATGAAAACAAAAATGCCAGATTATATGATTCCTACACATATTAAGTATATTGAAGAATTACCACATAATATGAATGGGAAAGTAGATAGGAAAACTTTAAAAACATACTTTAAACTAGATTAGTATTTTAATTATGAAAAAGCAAGAGATTTTAAAAAAAATAGAAGAAGCATTAACGACTACTTTAGAACATAATAATTTTGAACTTACAGAAAAAACTACAGCAGAAGATGTAGACGGTTGGGAGTCCGTAACGCACATGATGATTATTTCTGAGTTAGAAAATACATTAAGCATTAAATTTAAATTAATGGACTTAATGAATATGAATAACGTAGGAGATTTGATGCGTATTATAGAAAAGGAATTGTAATTTTTTTAATATGTATTTAAACTATTTTAAGCGCCTATTCGATATAATATTATCAATTGTAGGTTTATTACTCTTATCTCCAGTTATAGTTACTTTTGTAATATTACTTTTTTTTGTAAATAATGGAAAACCTTTTTTTTTACAACAAAGACCCGGTAAAAAAGCTATTCCATTTAATATTATAAAATTTAGAACCATGAAAAATAGTAAATCGGACAGTGAAGAAGATTTACATAGCCTATCAAGAGTAACAAAAGTAGGCTCTTTTGTACGTAAATACTCTTTAGATGAAATTTTACAGTTAATTAATGTATTAAAAGGGGATATGAGCCTAGTTGGACCAAGACCATTATTAATGGAGTATGTACCGCTTTATAATACTATTCAGCAAAAAAGGCATAATGTTAGACCAGGTATTACAGGATGGGCTCAAGTAAAAGGAAGAAATGCTATTTCGTGGAATCAAAAATTTGAATACGACGTTTGGTATGTTAACAATATTAGTTTTCTTTTAGATATTAAAATTATGTTTTTAACAACAAAAAAAATATTTGTAAAAGAAGGAGTAAATATAGACGAAAATCAAACAATGGAAGTTTGGAAGGGAAATTTATAAAGGTTAAAACTTTATAATCTTATAAATCTATCTATTTAAATTTCAGTACTTTTATATAAATAATTATAAAACACAAAAACTCAACTCATTAAAATGAAATCACAATCAAAAAACATAAGAATTTATGGTGCAGGAGGTCATTCCCGTGTATTAAATGAATTATTAAGAGAAAATGGGCAAAAAATAACTTCTATTTTTGAAAATAAACCTAAAATAAATATTAAAACAGCAGAAGGGGGAGTAATTCAAATAAGAAAGAAAATAGAAGAATTTCCAAACGAAGGTTATCCTGTTATTATAGCAATTGGGAGTAATATTGAACGAGCTAATATAGCAAAAACTTTATATTGTAAATATGGGAATGCTTTTCATAAGACTTCATATATTGCCAGTAGTGTAAATATTGGTATTGGCTCAGTAGTTTTTGCAGGCGCAGTAATACAGTCAAATACTACAATAGGAAAACATGTTATTGTAAATACATCGGCAAGTATCGATCATGATTGTATTATTGAAGATTTTGCACATATTTCACCTAACGCTACACTTTGCGGACATGTAACTATTGGGGAAGGCACACAAGTTGGGGCAGGCTCAGTAATTATACAAACTGTAAAAGTAGGTAAGTGGTGTACTATTGGAGCAGGAGCAGTAATTTTAAAAGATGTCCCTGATAATTCTACAATAGTAGGCAACCCAGGAAGAATAATAAAAAGAGAAGGTTCTAAAGGTTACAATCTTCAGAATCAAGAAGAATATAATTTACTAGTTGAGTAGTTAAAAATTAGATTTCTAACTTTCAAATATTCAACTAGTAATAATTTTTTAACCGCTAATTAAAACGCTTGACTATTGAAAGAAAATTTCAAATTACATGTACAAAAAATTGAAAATAAAGATCAAGAATACCAGTATTTACGTTTATTGAAGGAATATTGGAATGCGTCAATGTATTACAAAATTGAATATCTTAAATATTTTTTAAAAGATAACGATAAACTTACATATGTATTACTTAAAAAAAATGATGTTCCACATGTTTTATTACCAATTATTGTAAGAAAAGTAATTGTAAATAATATAGAATATCCGTATTACGATAGTATAAGCCCTTATGGATATAGTGGTCCATTGATTAACAGTGAGGTTGATAGTAATGAGTTAATTATTTTTTGGGAAAAATTAGACGAATGGTATAATGAAAATAATATAATTTCAGAATTCATTCGTTTTAGTTTAAACGATAACCAAATAAATTATACAGGCACACTTGTTGATTCGCTTTTAAATATAAAAGGAATTTTATGTAAAAAAATTGAAGATCAATGGACTTCTTTTTTACCTAAAGTTAGGAACAATTATAAAAAAGCTAAAAAGTCAAATTTAAGCTTTAAACTATACCAAAATGAAGATATTAATGAATATATAATAGATATTTTCGAAAAAGTGTACACAGACACTATGCTTAGAAATAATGCAGACAGTTTGTATTTTTTTCCTAAAAGTTTTTTTGAATCGTTAATATATTCAGAATCAGACAATATATGTATAGCGATAGCCTATTATGAATACTCCCCAGCCTCTGTAGAACTAATTGTTAAAAAAGAAGATACGATATTTGCTTTTTTAGGAGGCACTAAAAAGAAGTATTTTAGTTACAGACCAAACGATTTTTTACGTGTAGAAATTATTAAATGGGCAATTGAAGCAGGAAAAAAATACTATATTTTAGGAGGAGGAATTGTTAATGGAGATGGCTTATATAAAAGCAAAAAAGCTTTTTTTCCGAGAGATAGAGATGCTATTTTTTATACAGGCAGAAAAATTATAAATGAAGAAGTCTATAATAAATTAAGTTTATTAAGCAACCCTAATTATAAGCAAATAAAAAAAGAAGTATTGGATAGTAGTTTTTTTCCGTATTACAGAAAAATTAAGAAAAATTAAGTATTATAAAATTATGTCGAATTTAACATTTTCAATAATAAGAGATAAACATAATTGGCAAAAGGTTTTAAATACGATAGTAGAATATGATTTTTATCATACGTTTGATTATCACCAATTATCAAAAAACGAGGGAGATACACCAATCTTAATTAAATACCAAGAAGAAAATATTATAGTTGCATTACCTTTTTTGTTGAGAAAAATACACAATACAAAATATTATGATATAACTTCTGTTTACGGATATGCAGGACCAATGGTTACTTGTTCTTCAGTTGATTTTAATCCCTTAAAGTTTCAAAAATACTTAATCGATTTTTTTCAAAAAAATAATATTATTACTGTTTTTTCAAGACTCAATCCATTTCTTTCTAACCAAGAAAAATTAATTAAAGGCATAGGTGAAATACAGACGTTAAGCAAAGTTGTTAATATTAATCTGTTAAAAACAATAGAAGAACAACGAAGCGTATATTCTAAAACAACAAAACGTTATGTAAATAAAATGCGTAAACTATGCGATATAAAAAAATCTAATAGTACCGAAGATATAGAAATTTTTAGAGCTCTATACTATGAAAATATGGATAGAGTAAAAGCTAAAAAATCATACTATTTTAACAGGCAATATTTTGAAATGTTTTTGAATAGTGAGGAATTTGAAACAGAGGTTTTAATGGCTAGTTTAAAAGAAACAAATAAAATAATTTCTGCAGCCATGATGGTTAAAACCAATAATATTGTACAATATCATATTTCAGGTACTAAAAATGATTATTTGCATTTAACGCCAATACGAATTTTAATAGATGAAATGCGAGTTAAAGCAACAGAAGAAGGCTATCAATTTTTCAATTTAGGAGGAGGGTTAGGTAGTTCTGAGGATTCATTATTTAATTTTAAAGCTTCTTTTTCGAAGGATTTTAAGAATTTTAAAGTTTGGAAATACGTTGTTAATGATAAAATTTATGAAGAATTATGTAATAAATATTCTGATAATCAAGCTAATTTAAACTTCTTCCCCTTATATAGAAATAAAATTAATTAACAGTAAAAGTAAGTAGAGTTTTTTCATACTTTTCAAGTCTTCTTGCTTATTTAAAAAAGAAAGTAAAAATATTTATACTTAGTCAAGTAATAAAGCTGAGTGCTTATAGCGTACTCTTACTTTTTATGCGAGATAACGTAATTACTTACAATATTTTATCCCCCAATAAGTTCGGAGAGATATTTTAAATTTCAAATAGATAAATTTGAGATATGAAATACAAGAAATTGGGAGTTGTCCTAGAAGCTAGAAATCCTATTAGAATCCGAAGACTTTGGTATTGTAGAAACCTGTCGTAAGCATGGAGTAAGCACAGGAACTTTTTATAGTTGGAAGAAGAAGTTTGAACATAAGGGAGAAGCGGGATTAAAAGTGAATTACGAAACTAAAAGTAAAGAGCTTAAGGAAGCCGAAGAAGAAAATCGAGTATTACGTAAACTTCTTAGTGATAGAGAAATTGAACTAGAGGTACAACGTGAACTTTTAAAAAAAAAGTTTGGAACGTCCGATCCAAGAAAGATTTAGTGAATACTATTCATGAAAAATATGAGTGTAGTAAATCTAAGATTATAAAAATGGTAGGTATGGTTCCTAGTAGTTATTATAGAAAACCTAGTCTTGACATAAAGGGTAATATTCCCTCTAAGTACACCTATCATCAATCAAGAGGCTTTGTAATCTCAAAAAGATGTAGTAAATGCGGTAAAAGAGATTTTAAGCCATGAATTTATAGATTGTGGTTAAACCATTTAAATTTTCGTTTGCTCCCCTTTGCCAACTATGGTAAGGCTAGGCAAAGTAAAAATCGATATTTAATTCTTCAGCTATAGCTTTATGATTAGCAAATTCTTTTCCATTATCCGAAGTAATGGTATGTATAAAAGGTATCCAAGGCTCTAAGAGTTCAATAGTTTTAAGCTCTATAAGCTTAGCATCTTTACTGTTAACATATGCCATTTTTAAGAAGTCAGTGGCTCTATCATTTATAGTAAGCAAAGCGCCTTTATGATCTTTACCAATAACTAAATCAATTTCTAAATCACCAAATCTATCCTTTTTTTTCTACTATTTTAGGGCGTTTTTCTATATAAACTCTATTGGGTATTTGTCCTCTTTTAGTATTGATGTTTCCTATTTTCTGGTAACGTTTCCCCTGAGTTCTTAAATACTTATAGAGCATTCCTCTTTGCTTTTTATCCTCCCAAATAAATTGATAAATTCCTCAACGCTAACACAAAGAACATCACATATTTTAGAGTACCCTACAATCTGTTCTGGGCTATACTATAGTCTTCTTTAATCCATTGAGTTATAAAATCTTTAATCTCTTGAGTAAAACGAATCGATTTAGGCTTATTGGCTTGTCTTTGATTATATTTCTTTTGGGCTAAATCAACTTTGTAATCACCACTTCTTTGGTCTGAATTTCGTTGTAATTCTCTTGAAATAGTAGATTTGTGAACCCCAATATTTTTGGCTATTTCTGCTAAACTACTTCCTTGCTTTTGCAAATGGTAGATTTAATATCTTTGATGTAATTTTAAATGGGTCATTATTTTCAAGTTTTAGCAACCTAAAAACATAACCTTTTTAGCACTCTTCACACTTATTCATTTTGCCTAGGCAAAATGAATAAGTGTGAAGAGTTTATTTTACAACAGCTAAAGCTGTTGCGTTTATGACTTGAATCTAAGAAGCGAAAACTTTATCTATAAAATTGTATTAACGTTATTTTTAAACCTTAAGTACTTCTTCGGAAGCCTCAATTTTATTTCCAAATTCAGCTAGCATTCCAATAAAAGGTAATGCATTTTCTCCAAGTTGTGTTAATGAATATTCTACTCTTGGAGGGGTTTCAGGATATGACTTTTTAACTAGTATCTTTTGTTCAATCAAGTATTTAAGTTCTTGATTTAACATTTTTTCACTTATTTCAGGAACTAAACGTTTTAATTCGCTAAAGCGATGAAATTTTTTTTGAAAGAATTGACCAATGATTAATAATCTCCATTTACCTCCTATTACGTCCAATGATTTACGAACTGGACATGTGTCAATTAATTTTTGTGAATTTTTTTCCATTTGTAACTATTTGTTTTTCAGTATATCTAACTAATTAGTGTGTTGCTTACTATATGGTAAGTTGTTGGTTATTAGAATTTTAGTTGTTAGCTTTAGGAAGTAATCACTAAAAAACTAGCATCTAATTATGAGAAATTTTACAATACTTACCCCATTCTCCAAACAAGTTACACAGGATTATAATAATGTGCAAAAAAAAGAAATTGAATTATGCTGCAAAAGTAAAAAATTATTTATAGAAAAAAGTTTACATGGTTATTGTAATATACTATCCGAAGTTTCTCAAAACGATAATGTATATTTTTTATTACCTCCATGTTTTGATGAAAATAAGATTAAAGTATTTGTAGAAGACTTAATCGTTGCTTGTAGGTATTTAGATGTTTACAAAATTGTTTTTGACAAAACGAGATGCGACGTAATTGAATCGTTTGAAAAAAAACGTGTTTGCGATGAAATAGAATTTATGCTTCTAAATTCAGAAATACCTATAACCTTAGTTACTTCAAATTTTACAAAACAAAAAAATAGTTTAAGAGATTTATATACTGTTTTTGATCCTAAATCAAATTCTTCAAGCGATGTTAAAAATATACATAAAAACCTTCATGAAGTTTACGATTTAAAAGAAGCTATGTTTTTAAGTCATTTTAAAAGGACTAAATCAGATAAACAACTTGCAGGGAAGTTTTGTACGGGATCTTTTTCGTATGCGTTAAATTAAGAATACTAATGCTAAATAAGGCTTATCTATTTTTAATAAGCTTTAACACAATACCATAATTGATAAATTAAAATTAAACTAATTAAGTATGATTAAAGAAGCGCTTATTGAAGAAGTTTATATATCAAAACCTATAGTTAAACCAAGTCTTAGACGAGTAAATAAAACTAAAGTAATATATGGTTACGATCCATTATGCGGTTGGTGCTATGGTTTTTCTAGTGAATTAGAAAAAGTAATTAATTTATTAAAAGACGATGTTGATTTTGAATTAGCAAATGGAGGGTTATTTGCAGGTGTTAGAGGACCTAAGATGGGTTATATGAGTGCTCATATCCGTAGAAATATGGGGTATGTTACCGCTCGCTCTAATAAAGAGTTTGGAGCAGGTTTTATAAAACGTTTAGATGATATTCATTATCCGTATAATTCTATGAAAGCATCTATAGCCATAGAAATTTTAAAGGAAATTAAACCAAATAAGGTATTTAAATTAGCTTCCGATATTCAATATGCTTTTTTCTATGAAGGAAGAGATATTCAATCAAATGAATTGTTTTTAGATCTTATTAATGATTATGGTATTTCTAAAAATCAATTTTTAAAAAAATTAAATAGTAAAGAGTACGAATTGAAAACACAGAAGTCTTTTTCTGCAGCACAACAATATGGCTTTACTGGTTATCCTGCTAGTGTAATAATTATTGATAACATTATTAAACCACTGACAGGAGGATATGTATCAAGCGAACAATTTATAAGCTTAATCCAAAAGGAGATTTATTAGGATTTTCTCTATTTAAAAAATAACTACACATTCTAACCACATATTTGATTATGAATACAGCTAACCTTGTATCTTCATGTCATAACTATATCCGTTATGCAGAAGCTTTTAACCGTAAAAAAGGCCATGAAAATTTAGGATTTCTTTCTTTAGAAAAAGGATTTATGCCTTTGTTTTCGCCACTTGAGTCACTCCCATATCCTTTTTCCAAATGGGATAAAGTAGCTGCAGAAATGCCATTGCATTACAAAAATCAATCTCTTAGAAAAGCTATTAAAGAATTACCATTATTAAACCCTAGCGAAAACGAATTAGAAGATAAATACTTGTGTAGAGCCTCAATGTTATTGAGTATGTTAGCTCATGCCTATGTTAGAAACGAAAGAAATGAAGATTTAGATATTCCAGATTCAATAACAGTTCCTTGGAAGAAAGTTTCTAAAAGACTTAAACGCCCCGAACCTTTTTTATCTTATATAGACTTAATTATTTATAATTGGAAAAAGAAAGACATAAAAGGAAGTTCTAGTTTAGAGAATCTATCACTAATGGTACCTACTGTTAATAATCAAGAAGAAAATGTATTTTATTTAACACAAACAGAAATAGCTTTTAAAACTAAAGAAATTGTAAACTTTGTTGTTAAAATTCAAGATGCTATTGTTAATAATAAAAAACAAGAAGTTATAAAAGGACTTAAAAACTTAAAAGTAATAGTTGCCGAAGTAACAAATAGTAGTTTTCTCAAAATTAATCCCAATCCAAGAAGTGCTACTTATGTGGATCCTGTAGTTTGGGCAAAAACAGTAGCTCCGTTCGCAGTTCCATTAAAAGAAGGTGTACAAGGTCCAAGCGGTACATCATCACCTTTTTTTCATTTAATAGATACCTTTATTGAACGTAGTAAATATGATACTATTTTAGGGAAAGAAGCCTTATTTATAAGAGATTGGTATCCAGAACACTGGAGGAAATTTATTAATGCTGTTAGCGAGGTTTCAATATTAGATTATATAAAAAAATGTAAAGATGAAGAATTGGATGGTGCTTTTTACGATTTTGTAGAAGCTTATTCTGGTGATAATGGGTTTTTAGGAGTTCATAGGCGTAAAGTTTATGGTTATTTACAAATGGCTTTTAAAGTAGGTCGTTCCGTAACTATAGGAGGTTTTAGTGGTTTATTTAAAGAACGTACTTGGGAGGAAGTTGACGATGAACTAGAAACAACACGTTTAGAAAGATATACTAATAAAACATTAAAATGTCCATATAGCGGTATAATTGATAAAACCACTATAGGAAATAATAAAACTAAAAATATTGTTTTAGATGTATCAAAAAAAGGAGTATCCTTTAAAGAAGGAGATAGATGCGCTATAGTACCAAAGAATGGTAGCTCAGATGTAAATCAATTATTACAAGCATTAAAATTATCAGGATACGAAACTACAATTTTAACTAAGCAATGGCAGGTCTATTTTAAAAAACATTATAACGAAAAATTAACCGAAGTATCTATTTCAAAACTATTATCGTCTGCAAAATTAGGAGATGCTTCTAAAATTTTAGAAATGTGTTCTCATATTAAAGGATACATAAAAACAGATTCTAATGGTTGTGTGTCATTGCTTTCTATTGTTAAGCAGTTAGAGCAGTTAAAAATGGATGCAAAACAATTTTTGTTACCTTATTTAGCTTGTGTATTAGAACCCGAACAAGAACGAATGTATAGTATTTCTTCTGGTTTTGAGAATAAAAAAATAGAACTTACAGTAGGTAATGCAACAACTAAGGTAAACAATAAAATATTTAAAGGAGTGGCATCGTCTTATTTGCATTCAGAAGAGGCTAATGAAAACTCAAAAATCCCATTTAGAATTATAAGTCCATTACGATTTTCATTACCAAAAAGTAAAAATACTCCAATTTTTTTATTTGCTGGAGGAACAGGAATAGCACCCTTTAAAGGCTTTTGGGAAACATTAGAACATAGAGGAGAATTATCCAATTTATCTATTTTTTATAGTGTTAAAAAAGAAAGCGATATTGTATTTAGAGATGATTTAGAGCGAATTTTTTTAAAAAAAGAGGTGAATTTGAATGTTTTAATTACAAGAGAAGCAAAACAATTAGATAAAAAAGCCTCATTAGCTAATAATAAGTTAATATTTTCTTCCACACAAACATCTAAAGTTAAAGGTCTTATACTAGATGTAACCAACATGCGTAAAATATTTAGTGCAATTCAATCTCAAGGAGAATTCAATAGAAGTGGTTATTTTTATTCCTGTGGAAAAGCAGGTTTTGCACTAAATGTAATAGAATCGTTAAAAACAATTATTGATAGTTTTATTCATAATTCTGAGCGATCTAAAGAGATTTTTTACAATCTATTTGCTCAAAATAGATTAATGCAAGATATTTTTACGTCTCCCTCAAAATCGTGTGACTCGCATGTAACCGAATATAATCTATCGGATGTTGTTATCCATAACTCCGAAGTAGATGGATATTGGGTAGCTTTAGAAGACAGAGTGTATGATCTTACCGAATTTAAAGAAATTCACCCAGGTGGTAATAAAATTGTAGAGGATAATGCAGGGAGAGACGCTACACATGAATTTCGCAGAGCAAATCATCATCAATCAAAAGAGATTATGTCTATGTTAACTATGTACTGCATTGGTAAGCTCAAAAAAATAATCTTTCAATCGTCCAAAACACAAGTACAGTATAACGATTGGGTTTTGGCGTTACATTTAATTACAGAAATGAAAAATACATTTAAAGTAGATTTTTCATTTAAAAACAAAAAAACAACCCAGTTATGTAACGAAAAAGAGATTACTCCATATAAAATTGCTTTACTAGTAGAAAACCAACTTCGTTTTCAAATGGAATATGTTAAAAACTTAAAGCAGACATTTAAAGATTTGTTTTTCGATAGTATTAACTATAATAATGTTCTTGAAGAATTTAATGAATCTATTCGAACGGATGTTAATTTAAACCAAGTAGATGTAACATATGAAGAAAGTGAATTTCGATTTAGATGGGAAGAATTAATTAACTTAGAACATAAAAATGAGTTATTACTTACTCTGTCACAAAAATTATTATGGGAAGGTATTAAAATTTTTGAAGCACATTACGATAATTTGTCTTTTCAATTTGAAGATGCCATAGAGGTAATTATAGATAATTTTTATAAAGAATTAGAAATAGTTAATCAACATGAAGAATCTTTAGTAAAAATTCGATAATATACTCATTTAGTCATTAATTTTTTTAAAAATTTAATATAAATTCTTCGATGCTTGTATCGGGAAATTTTATTTTCAAATTTTAATAATGTAACTCGAAAAATTATATTAATCTTAGTATTTTTATTTTTACAAGATTAAGTAACCATATGAAACATTTGAAAGTAATTGAAGCTTTAAAAGAAGAAAAGTTATTACAAGAAATACAGGTATGTGGGTGGATTCGTTCTTTTAGAAATGGGCGTTTCGTAGCATTAAGTGATGGTTCTTGCTTGCATACTTTACAATGTGTTATAGAAGATGATGTATTATTAGATGAATTTACAATATCGAGATTAAATATTGCTGCTTCTATACAAGTTATGGGAGTGTTAAAAGAGAGTGAAGGAAGTGGACAACGAGTAGAATTACTAGTAAAAAAATTAACTATAGAAGGAGAAGCATCTCCCGAAGAAGTTAAAAAAACAATACTTTCTCCCAAAAAACATAGTTTAGAACTGTTAAGAGAACAAGCTCATTTAAGAGTAAGAACTAATACCTTTGGATCAATAATGCGTGTTCGTTCTAAATTATCTTATGCAATACATCATTATTTTCAGCAAAAAAATTTTCAGTATGTACATACACCAATAATTACTTCAAGTGATGCGGAAGGTGCAGGGGAGACTTTTAAAGTTACCCATTTAGATTTTGAAAAATTACCTATAGATGATATGGGTAAAGTAGATATTAAGAAAGATTTTTTTGGTAAACCAACAAACCTTACCGTCTCTGGACAATTAGAAGGAGAAACATACGCTATGGGATTAGGAGATATTTATACTTTTGGACCTACATTTAGAGCAGAAAATTCTAATACTTCAAGGCATTTAGCAGAATTTTGGATGGTTGAACCAGAAATGGCATTTTGTGATTTAGACAAAAATATGGACATTGCCGAAGATTTCATAAAATATGTAATTAATTATGTACTTGAGCATTGTGCCGATGATCTTGAGTTTTTAGAAAAACGCTTATTAAGCGAAGACAAACAAAAACCTAAAGAGGAAAGAAATGAACTTTTATTAAGAGAAAAGTTAGAATTAGTATCTAAAAATCATTTTAAAAGAGTTAGTTATACTGAAGCTATAGAAATATTAAAAAGCTCTAAACCCAATAAAAAGAAAAAATTTAAATACCCTGTAGATAAATGGGGAGTAGACCTACACAGCGAACACGAACGTTATTTAGTTGAAAAACATTTTAAGTGTCCTGTTATTCTATTTAACTATCCGGCAAGTATTAAAGCATTTTATATGCGTTTAAATAATGATGGAGAAACCGTAAGAGCTATGGATATTTTGTTTCCTGGTATTGGAGAAATTGTAGGTGGCTCACAAAGAGAAGAACGTTTAGAAGTACTGAAAGAGAAAATGGATATTTTAAAGATTAGTCAAGAGGAATTGTACTGGTATTTAGATACTAGGCGTTTTGGCACCTGTATCCATAGCGGATTTGGTTTAGGTTTTGAACGTTTAGTACTTTTTGTTACAGGAATGACTAATGTTAGAGATGTAATTCCTTACCCAAGAACACCTATGAATGCAGAATTTTAATAAAAAGGGATTTATTTTATTTTTGTAGCTGTGCCTTTTGCTTTTTTTGAAGCGCCAACAAGTCCATACTCAAAAGTGTAAGTATTTTTTGTTGTTGTTAATATTTTGAAGTGTAATGGCTTTTCTTCGCTTCTTTTTTTAGGATTTAAACTCCTTAAAATACATTCACATTTATTTACCCAACGAATACTGGAGGTATCTGCTTTGTTCTGAAAATAATCAATTTCTATAGAATCATTTCTAAAAAATTGAGAAGTAACTAGTTCTCCATTTAAAAAACTTTGATATTCAAAAGTACCTATTCTAAAACGTTCGCAATCTCTTTTTTGTTCATAACAACTAATAAATACTAATGTTATAAATAATAGAGAAAAATACTTTAAGAAAGCCATGTTAATTATAAAATATACTGTTTACCTGTAAAAATAAAATAAATTTACAAGTAATAGTAATAGTATTAGTTTTTATACTCGTTAAAGGTTCCGTCCGTATAAAAAACAATAATACGCTCTATAGTTTTATTTGTAGGTTTTTCTTCTTTATTCTTTAATACGGTATTATTACTAGTTTCATTTGAAAACAAGTTTACTTTCTCATCATTTACTGTTACGTTTTTTTGGTTGTCTATAACTTGAGAATCTTTTGAATTCGAAAATAAAGAAGGAGAAGAAGCCATAATTTCGTTTTTAGGAAAATCTCCTTTTCCAAACATTAACCACTCAAAACTTACCTCTTTAAAGTTTTCTAAAATATGTAGTACAAAATCTAAGCTAGGTTTGTTTCTTCCTGAAATAATATGAGATATAGAAGAACGGCCAACCCCCATTTTTTCGGCAAAAGCAGAAGCTGATAGTTCATAGAATGATAAAATTTTTTGTAGACGGCTAGTAAACATTCTAGTGTTTATCATTGTAAACTATTAAAGGTTATCTTGTTAAAGTACAAATATAAACATAATTACATTTGTAAACAAACGGGTAATCGTTCCAATAATTTACTTAAAGCATAGATTCAACTAACTCACTTAAGTGGTTGATTTATAGTTTTTTGAACTTTAATCAATAGATGTTTTTATTGTTTTGTGAATGAAGCTATTTATTACCTTTTAAATGAATAACGATTTTTTATTAATGTTTACTAAATAGATTTTATAATTGTTTTTTATAAGTATACAATTGTAAGCAATATGTTGTTTACAATTATATACTTATAAAAGCTAAAGAAAATTACAATTGTAAATGAGTTTGTACTTTTGCATATAAATCAAAGTCGATTATGGATACCAACAAGATATTAGATACCTATTTAAATTATAAAGAATCTTCAATAAGCGGTCGTTATATAAATTACCAATCAATAAGCCCTATATTAAAAAAATGGAAATCTATTTTTAACGTAACAGAATTGGGACGTTCAGAAAATAATTTGCCTATAAATTTAATTACCATAGGTACTGGCAAAAAAAAGATATTACTATGGTCTCAAATGCATGGTAATGAAAGTACCACTACTAGAGCGGTATTTGATTTGTTAAATCTTTTAAATGATACTAATAATTCGTTAAGTACTCAGGTTTTAAAAGAATGTACTTTATATATAGTGCCCATGCTTAATCCAGATGGTTCTAATGCATATACTCGTGCTAACTATAGAAACGTAGACTTAAACAGAGATGCACAGGTGCTCACACAAAAAGAAAGTCAAATATTTAAAAAATTAGTAGATTTTGTTAATCCATTAATAGCTTTTAATTTACATGGACAGCGTACTATTTTTAGCGTAGGAAATACCAATAAAAGCGCTATTGTATCATTTTTGTCTCCTGCGAGCAATCCAAAACGTAGCATAACGGAAAGTAGAAAAAAAGGAATGCAAATTATTGCAGAAATGAATAATTCACTTCAGCAAGTAATCCCTAATAGTGTAGGTAGGTACGATGATGGTTTTAATTTAAATTGTACAGGAGACACTTTAGAAAATAGAGGAATAACTACTATTTTATTTGAAGCAGGACATTATCCTAATGATTATGAAAGAGAAACTACTCGAAAATGGATATACCTTTCGTTGGTTACTTCTATCTACTTTATTTCAAAAAATATAATAGATGGAAGCCAATATGAACGTTATTTTGATATCCCAGAGAATGGAAAGTGTTTTAATGATATTATTATTAGAAATTATGATAATTTTTCTAATAAGACAGATATTGCTATTCAGTATAAAGAAATTTTGATAGGAGGAAAGCTGCTTTTTAAACCATATATAATTGATATACAACCTAAAATAACTAATTTTGGACATCTAGAATTCAATGCTTCAGTTGTAAAAATTAATTTAAATGAAAAAAATGAGTACTTAAAAATTAACAATGAAATAGATATAATTAAAATTAATGATAAAGAATTCTCAGTATTTCCAATAAAACATTAAAATTAATACCTTAAAATAGCATAAAACTGCTATTTTTACATTTCGTTAATTAAACCTTTAAAGTGCTATGGCAAAATTTAAGTTAGACGAGGTAGATCACCAAATCTTAGATATGCTTATTGAAAACACAAGAACTCCTTTTACAGATATCGCTAAAAAGCTTTTAATATCGGCAGGGACTGTTCATGTTAGAGTTAAAAAAATGGAAGAAGCAGGTATCATTCAAGGTTCTTCACTAACATTAAATTATACCAAATTAGGATATTCATTTATCGCCTATGTAGGTATATTTTTACAAAATACTTCACAAACTAAATTTGTTTTGCAACGTATTAATGAAATCCCTTATGTAACGGTTGCACATGTAACCACTGGTAAATTTAATATATTTTGTAAGATTCGTGCAAAAGATACTAATCATGCAAAAGACATTATTTTTATGTTAGATGATATAGAAGGAGTATATAGAACAGAGACTATGATTTCTTTAGAAGAAAGTATAAACGATAAAAAACGTTTAATGCATTCTATTTTTAGTGAAATGAATTAGTCCTTATAACAGAGAAAAAAAAATAAATGAGCAGATCGCCAAAAATTTCACGTTTTAACGAAGACGTACTTTCAAAATATCAAATTTACAACAGTATTTTTATGACCTTGCCTTTTGATAAGGTTACTAATACTGGTGTTTTATTACCTTTATTTAAAGAAGTTTGTGATAAAGGCTTTGCTAATAAACAAACACCTACACAAATTGTAGAAAACTTCTTTACATTATACCAGGATAATCCCTCGGAAGATGATAAAAACACTTTATTGTTTCGCTTTATACAGTATATAGAACGTCAAGTAGTTTTGTTTGACGCTATAGAAGATGCCGCTTTTACGAAAGTAAACAATATGGATGGTCGTGGTACTTTAAGAAGTTTAAAAGAAGAAGCAGCAGAAAAAGATTTAATGGACGTAATGAAAGAGTTTTTAAAATCTTTCAAAATACGTCCTACACTTACAGCACATCCAACTCAGTTTTATCCAGGTACGGTATTAGGTATAATTAGAGACCTTGATAAAGCCATAAGAGGTAATGATTTATTAACCATAAAAAAATTATTAGCACAACTAGGAAAAACGGCTTTCTTTAAAAAAGAGAAACCAAGTCCTCTTGACGAAGCAGTAAGTTTAATATGGTATTTAGAAAACGTATTCTATCATTCAATAAGTTCTATATACAATTATATACAGCAAAACATCTTTAATGGTGAAAGCTTAGATAATGATATTGTTAATTTAGGCTTTTGGCCAGGAGGAGACCGCGATGGAAATCCTTTTGTAACCACCGAAACTACGTTAAAAGTAGCCGAAAAGTTAAAAACATCTATCCTCTCTAACTATTATAAGGATATTAGAAGTTTAAAACGTCGTATTACCTTTGGTAATTTGCCAGATAAAATTAACGCTTTAGAGTTACAACTATATCAAAATATATATTATCCATCAGGCTCTAATGAATTTACATTAGAGTATTTAGAAAGTGAATTAGCAGCTATTCGCATCTCTTTAGTAGAAGATCATAATAGTTTGTATTTAAAAGAACTAGATAATTTAATAAACCGAGTTAAGCTATTTGGCTTCCATTTTGGAACTTTAGATATCCGTCAAGACTCACGTATACACCATAATGTACTTACACAAATTGTAAAAGAAACTACCGAAGCAGGTTTAGGTATATTCCCAAATAATTATTTAGAATTATCAGAGGAAAAACAAATAGAAGTTCTTTCTAAATTATATGGAAAATTAGATGCTAACATGTTAAAAGACGATATGGCTAGAGCAACTATTGGATCTATTTATGCTATGAAAAAAATTCAGGCAGATAATGGCGAACGTGCAGCTAATAGATATATTATTAGTAATAATGGTAGTGCACTTAATGTTATGGAAGCTTTTTGTATGGTTAAGTTGTGTAATTGGGAGCAACCATCTACAGACATCATACCATTATTTGAAACAGTACCCGATTTAGAGGTAGCAGATTCAGTAATGGAACAATTATATACCAATTCAGAATACATGGCACATCTTGAACGTCGTGGAATGAAGCAAACAATAATGCTTGGTTTTTCCGATGGGACAAAAGATGGAGGATATTTAATGGCTAATTGGGGAATCTTTAAAGCTAAAGAAGCGCTAACAGCTATTTCCAGAAAGTATGATGTAAAAGTTGTGTTTTTTGACGGACGAGGAGGACCACCAGCACGTGGAGGAGGTAAAACAAGTCAGTTTTATGCTTCTTTAGGTCCAACTATAGAAGATGAAGAAATTCAAATGACAGTTCAAGGGCAGACCATTAGTTCTAATTTTGGAACTACAGATTCTTGTCAATATAATTTAGAACAATTACTAGGTGCTGGGATTTCTAATGAGTTATTTACAAATCCTACTAAAATTATTAAAGAAGAAAACCGCCAAACTATGCAAGAGTTAGCGGATATTAGTTATAAAACATATTCTGACTTTAAAGGGCATGATAAATTTTTACCATACTTAGAGCGTATGAGTACACTTAAGTATTATGGTAAAGCTAATATTGGTAGTCGTCCTTCAAAGCGTGGTTCGGGTTCTGAATTAAAGTTTAGTGATTTAAGAGCAATTCCTTTTGTAGGAAGTTGGAGTCAATTAAAACAAAATGTACCTGGTTTTTACGGTGTAGGAACAGCTATTAAGGCTTTTGAAGATAGAGGTGATTTTGCTAAAGTAGAACAGTTGTATAAGGACTCTACTTTCTTCAAAACTTTATTAGAAAATAGCATGATGAGTTTGACTAAATCATTTTTTGATTTAACTGCTTATATGCAAGATGATCCTGAATTTGGTGCATTCTGGGAAATTATACATGAAGAATACAAATTAACTAAGCGTTTGTTGTTAAAAGTCACAGGTTATAACGAATTGATGGAAAATGAACCAGTAGGTAAAGCTTCTATTCAAATTCGTGAATCTATTGTACTTCCTTTACTAACTATTCAACAATATGCATTAAAGAAAATACAGGATATGAATAGAAGTGGAAAAATTGATAATGAACAATACTTAGCCTACGAAAAAATGGTGACACGTTCCTTATTTGGAAATATTAATGCGAGTAGAAATTCAGCATAATCAACTTCAATAAAATAAAGTATATTTTAACACCGAAAAGTATAAATTTTTCGGTGTTTTTTTATGGAATATTGATAAGACTTCTTATAAATACACGATTATAGATTTCTTAACACATAAATTGAATTTAAAAGTTGTTAGATTCTAATTTTAAAAGGTCATTTTGTGAGTTATATTTATTTATTTTAGAGACCTAAAATAAATTTATTTGAACCCCGTTATTGATAACTAAATCAAAAACTAACACTCAAATGAAAAAACAATTACTTTTTAAGTTTTGGATAACTTTTACTTTTTTCTTAATTATTACAACTTCTTCTTTTTGTCAAAATTCAGTTACTAGAGCAATTTCTAATGGAAATTGGAATTCCCCTAGTAGTTGGGATA
>CALLUJ010000060.1 GCA_938011245.1 uncultured Aquimarina sp.
TCCAAATAATACTTGTAGTTTGGATATTGGAAGTCAAACAGTGCCTACTAGTACAATGTTTGCAGATGCAGATTGTGATGGAGATGGATTGAATAATGAAGAAGAAATTTCAGGAATTGACGATCCAGATACACCATTAAACCCTAATGGTAATACAACGAATCCATTAAATTTAGATAGCGATGGAGATGGAATAACCGATGGAGATGAGTCAGCAGATGGAACGAATCCAAACGATCCTTGTGATTTTGCAAGAACACCAACATTGCCAACTACAGGAGCATTTATGCGAGCAGATTGCGATGGAGATGGTCTTACTAATGAAGAAGAAACTACCGGAGTAGATGATTCAAGTACGCCAGCTAATCCTAACGGAAACATTACAGACCCGCAGGATGAAGATTCTGACGGAGATGGAGTTACTGATGGACAAGAAGCCTTAGACGGGACCAATCCAAATGATGTTTGCGATTACCTTGTGGTAAGTCAAGATATTACTAAAGTAGAACAGGCTTGGAATGAGGCAGACTGTGATGGAGATAATCTAAACAATCGTGAAGAAATTACAGGAATTAATGATCCTAATACACCTACAGCAAACCCTAATGGTAATATTACAAATCCATTATTAGTAGATACCGATGGAGATGGGGTAACTGATGATGTGGAATCTGCTGATGGAACCGATCCAAATGATCCTTGTAGCTTAGATCAAAACTTAATTACAGAACCAATAACAGTAATATCAGGAGATTTAGATTGTGATGGAGATGGATTGACAAATAACGAGGAAATAACAGGAATTGATGACCCAGTAACACCAGCAAACCCTAATGGTAATATTACAAATCCAAATGATTCTGATACCGATGGTGATGGTGTTACCGATGGTGCTGAAGCTATTGACGGAACCGATCCTAACGATCCATGTAGTTACCAAATATCGAGTCAAGTATTTGATAATGTAGAGCAATCTTGGAGAGAAGCCGATTGTGATGGAGATGGTCTTAACAATGGAGAAGAGACAACAGGAGTTGACGATCCAAACACTACATTGAGTCCTAATGGTATTACTACAGATCCATTAAATGAGGATTCCGATGGAGATGGAGTAGATGACGGTCAGGAATCTACTGACGGTACAAACCCTAGAGATCTTTGTGATGTCAATATTGTAAGTCAAGATGCAAGCGCAATAGATTCGTCATTGTTTGATGTAGGCGATTGTGATAATGATGGGATACCAAATATTGATGAAATCAATTTACCAGTAGTATTAGACCCAGATGGAGATAATGATTCGGATGAAGATGGAATTCCAAATTACTTAGACCTTGACGATGATAATGATGGGGTAGAAACTAGGTTTGAAACTATAGGAAACCCGAGTGATGAACAAGATACAGACGATGATGGAGTTCCAGACTATTTGGATATCGACGACGATGGAGATGGAGTAGCTACCGTATTTGAAGTATCTAATCCAGATGGAAATGGTAACCCAGAAGATGCACAGGATACTGATGCGGATAGTAACCCAGATTATTTAGATACCGACGATGATAATGATGGAATATTAACTATAGAAGAAAACCCCGATTTAAATGGAGATGGTAATCCTGATGATGCTGAGGATGCCAATATAAATGGAATTTCAGACTTCTTAGAGTTTAATAATATAAATCCTAATGCAGAGGATGGTATAGAAGTATTTAATGCAGTTTCACCAAATGGAGATGGAGAAAATGAAGACTTAATAATTTCGGGTCTATCTAGAACAGATTCTAACAATATTAAGATTTATAACCGATGGGGTGTGCTTGTTTATGAGACTTCTCAATATGGAACTAATGGAAATGTCTTTAGAGGATTCTCTAATGGTAGAACCACAGTTAAATCTTCCGATGGCTTACCTACAGGGACCTATTATTACGTATTGACTTATAGGCTTACGAATAGTCAAGAAGACACTTCAAGAGCAGGTTATTTATACATCAATTAGAATTCATGATTAAGTTCAGGGCTTTTCGAAGCCCTGATATTTAAATCTTTAAGATATGAGAAAATATTATTTAAAAATTTCGAGTTGTATAATGCTAATTTTATTTAGTAGTGTAGAATTGTTTTCACAACAGGACGCACAATATACACAGTATATGTACAATACAGTAACGATTAATCCTGCATATGCAGGGAGTAGAGATGTGTTAAGTGTTGTTGGTTTACACAGAAGTCAGTGGGTAGGTTTGGAAGGAGCTCCTAGAACACAAACACTTTCTATACATTCTCCAATTTCTAATGGAAGAGTAGGTTTAGGAGGGAATGTTATAAAAGATGAAATTGGACCAACAGATGAGACTACACTTTCATTAGATTTTTCTTATACTATTCCCACTTCGGAAACAGGACAATTAAGTTTTGGATTAAAGGCTACGGGACATTTACTAAACGTAGATTTTGATCGTTTAAATTTCTTTGGAAATCGTGCTGATGATGCAAGATTTCAAACAAATATAGATAATAAATTTAGTCCAAATGTTGGTGTTGGATTATATTATCGTACAGAAAAGTTTTATGCAGGATTGAGTGCTCCTAATTTGTTAGAAACACGTCATTTCGATGAAACTAGTGTTAATAGTAATTCCTCCAATAGCTTTCTAGCAGAAGAACGAATTAATATATATTTAAATTCGGGATATGTGTTTAATCTTAATAATTCTTTAAAATTTAAACCAGCTCTCTTATTAAAGGTAGTAGATGGAGCACCTTTGCAATTAGACGTTTCTGCTAATTTTTTATTGTATGAAAAATTAACCCTAGGAGCAGCATACAGGTGGGATGCCGCTTTTAGTGGATTAGTTGGATTTAATATTTCGGATGGACTTTTAATTGGATTTGCTTATGATAGAGAAACCACAGAATTAGGAGATACTTCTTTTGATGATGGGAGTTACGAAATTCTAATTCGTTTCGAGTTATTTAAAAAGTTATCACGTATTATAACACCTCGTTTCTTTTAAACAGTACCGTTATGAAAAAAAAATATATATACATTTTATTATTCAGTTCAGTAACATCTTTAATGACTTGCTTTGCTCAAGAAGGAAAAATTAAAAATGCTGATAAAGATTTTAATCAATACAATTATATAAATGCAAGAAAAGCATATTTGAAGGTTGTAGAAAATGGGTATGCTTCTCAAGATATCTATGAAAAAATAGGGGATTCGTATTATTTTAATGCTGAATTAGAAAAAGCTTCTAAATGGTATGCTAAACTTTATTATGAATATAAAAATAAAATAGATCCAGAATATTTATTTCGTTATTCTCAAAGTCTAAAAAATATTGGTCAGTACGAAAATGCAGATACGGTGATGAATGATTTTCGAAAAGCTACAGGTACTGAAGATCGAAGATCAAAGCTTTTTTTAAGTAAGCCAGATTACTTGGAGTTAATTAAATTACAATCGGGTAAGTTTGATATAGTAAACCTTCCTATAAATTCTCCTGAATCTGATTTTGGTCCTAGTTTTATGAAAGACGATCAAATTGTATTTGCTTCTTCAAGAGGAGGTGGAGTTTCAAAGGTAGTTCACGAATGGACTAAAGCAAACTTTTTAGATTTATATGCGACCAAACGAGAAAGTAAAAATACGATGGCGGTTACAGGAGTATCTGAAATAAGAGGCGATGTAAATACAAGTTTACATGAATCTTCAAGTGTATTTACAAACGATGGAAATACAGTATATTTTACAAGAAATAATTTTACGAATAGAAAAAGGAAGGGAGATGAATCTGGGACAACCTTATTGAAATTATATAAGGCTACTAAAAATGAAAAAGGAAAATGGACAGATGTTCTAGAGTTGCCTTTTAATAGTAATGAATTTTCTACAGCTCACCCAGCACTATCGGTAGATGAAAAAACATTATATTTTGCCAGCGATAGACCAGGAACTACAGGGTTGTCTGATTTGTACAGTGTTAATATTTTAGGAAATAACCAATATAGTGAACCTAAAAACTTAGGTAAAAATATAAATACAGAAGCTAGGGAGACTTTCCCATTTATAAGTAAAGAAGGAAAATTATTTTTTGCTAGTGATGGTCACCCCGGTTTGGGAGGATTAGATGTATTTGTAACTTCTTCCTCTTCTAACGGTAGAGTATTTAAAGAACCGTATAATATTGGAGAGCCTATTAATAGCCCTTATGACGATTTTACTTTTATTATAGATTCTGATACTAAAATAGGATATTTTACGAGTAATAGAACAGGGGGTATAGGAGATGATGATATATATAGTTTTATTCAAACTAAAAAACTAATAGAGAGTTGTAATCAGTATTTAAGTGGGATTGTTACGGATGCTGAAACTAGAGAAGTATTACCAGGAGCCGAAGTACTATTGTTAAACTCTAAAATGGAAAAAATAGAAAGTACTACCGCAGATAGCCAAGGAAGATATAGCTTGTCAGTAGTTTGTAACGAAGAATATGTAATTAGAGCGGCAAAGGCAACATATAGAAAAACGGAAGTTGACTTTTTTACAGATAACATTTTTGAATTTAAACATAACCAGCCAATACAATTAAGAAAAGGAGAAAAAGAATTGGGTATTATAACTGCTAAAATTGGAGATGATTTAGGAAAATTACTCCAATTAAATCCAATTTATTTTGATTTTGATAAGTCTTATATTCGTCCAGATGCAGAGATTGAGTTACAAAAAGTAATAGCGGTACTTAAAGAGTATCCTAATATGGAAATAGATGTGAGGAGTCATACCGATAGTAGAGCTCCATATAACTATAATATTGCGTTAAGTAAAAGAAGAAATAAAGAAACGCTTAAGTATATTATAGAACGCGGTGGAATAAGTGTTTCTCGCTTAACAGGTAAAGGTTATGGGGAAACACAACTAACTAACGGTTGTGCAGATGGCATAGACTGCTCCGAAGAAGAACATCAATTAAACAGAAGAAGTGAGTTTATAATTACAAAACAATAGATTAATAGTAAATAGTTAGTTTTTTCGGGCGCATTAATACAATTTTATGTATTTTTGTGCCCTAATTATAATCGAGGTCGAGTACCTCAAAAATAAATTTTTATGCCTGTTAAATTAAGATTACAGAGACACGGTAAAAAAGGGAAGCCTTTTTATTGGATTGTTGCAGCAGATGCAAGATCAAAAAGAGATGGTAAATACTTGGAAAAAGTAGGTACTTATAACCCAAACACAAATCCTGCAACTATTGATATAGATGTTGATGGTGCTGTAAAATGGTTGCAAAATGGAGCGCAACCAACGGATACAGCAAAGAATATTCTTTCTACTAAAGGAGTGCTATTAAAAAATCACCTTTTAGGTGGAGTAGCTAAAGGTGCTTTAACAGCAGAACAAGCAGAGGAAAAATTCCAAGCTTGGATTGCGGAGAAAGAAGGTGCTTTAAGTTCTGAAAAAGATATATTAGCTAAGAAAGCAGCTGAAGAAAAAGCAAAATTAATTGCAGCAGAAAAAGAAGTTAATGCTAAACGTGAAGCTGATGCGGCGGCACAATTAGCAGAAGAAGAGGCGGCAGCTAAAGCTAAAGCCGAAGAAGAAGCTTCAGATGCAGAAGCAAATAAAGAAGAAGAGTAGTAAAATTACTAGATAATGCGTAAAGAAGATTGTTTCTATTTAGGCAGAATCGTAAGTAAGTTTAGCTTCAAGGGAGAGGTTTTAATTAAATTAGAATCCGATAATCCCGAACAATATTTAGAAATGGAATCAGTATTTGTTGAATATAACAGCAATCTGGTTCCATTTTTTGTAGATAAATGTAAACTTCATAAATCGGAAATGTTGCGTATTAAGTTCGAGGACGTAGATACAGAACAAGATGCAGATGACCTAATAAAAGCTAGTTTGTATTTGCCGTTAGATTTATTGCCGGAGTTGGATGACAATCAATTTTATTTTCACGAGGTTATTGGTTTTACGGTAATAGATTTAAATAGAGGAGAAATAGGTACTATTTCTGCTATTAATGATACCACTTCGCAGGCGCTTTTTGAGATAGAATATCAAGGAAAGCAAATTTTAATTCCAATGAATGATAACTTTATTCATAAGTTGGATAAAGATAAAAAACAGCTTACCGTAAACACACCTGAAGGTCTTATTGACTTATATTTGTAATACATTACAAGGATACTAATGTCAGCACCCTTCCAATTCAAACAATTTAATATAAAACAAGATAAATGTGCCATGAAAATAGGTACTGATGGCGTTTTGTTAGGAACATGGACTATGCTAAAGAGTGAGCCTAGGAATGTGTTAGATATTGGTACAGGAACAGGTGTTATTTCATTGATATTAGCACAGCGTTTTGGGACATCAGAAATAGAAGCTGTAGAAATAGATGGAGCTGCTTTTGAGCAAGCTATTGATAATTTTGAAGAATCCCCATGGGGAGATCGTTTGTTTGGATATCACGCCTCTTTTCAGGAGTTTTTTCAAGAAGTAGACGATGAAAAATATGATTTAATAATTAGTAATCCCCCTTATTTATCTCCTACAAAAAAATCGGAAAATAATATTCGTAATACGGCTCGTTTTGAAGATGCTTTGCCTTTTGAACATTTGTTTTATGGAGCTTCAAAGCTATTAGAAGAAGAAGGAATATTTGCAATAATAATTCCTTTTGACAGAGAAAATCTAGTGGTTGAAATTGCAGCAAAAATGCATTTAATTCCTTCAAGGATAACAAGAGTAAAAGGTACTGTAAAAAGTATAGTTAAAAGGAGTCTTATAGAGTTCCAATTTAGTGCAAATGCCGTTGAAGAAAACGAATTGATTTTAGAAAAGGAACGACATGTGTATACGAATGAATATAGGGCGTTAGTTAAAGATTTTTATTTGAAGTTATAAGTACGATATGGAAAAAATAGGGCACAGAGGGGCAAAAGGGCATGTGGCGGAAAATACTATCGCTTCTATCGATTGTGCTATAAAATTAGGAGTGGATGCAGTGGAAGTCGATGTACATATTTGTAAAACAGGGGAGTTAGTTGTAATTCACGATAGTACCATAAATAGAACAACAACAGGAAAAGGAAAAGTAAACAAACTACCTTATAATAAGCTTAAAGAATTAAGAACGGAAGGCTATGTTATTCCAACTCTAAATGAAGTTATCGAGTATTGCTCAAATAAATGTAAAATACATATTGAATTAAAAGGAAAAGGAACTGCTATTAAAGTTGCTAATTTAGTGGAAGAAGCTGTTGCATCAGGTAATTGGGCGTATAATCAATTACTGGTGTCTAGTTTTAAATATAGCCGTTTAAAAAAGATAAAAAAGCAATATCCTAAAATACGTTTAGGAATTATTGCTCAAAAAAGGCATAATAAGGCATTAAAACATGCTTTAAAAAATGGTTATGAATCAGTGTATTTGTATCATAAAAGAATAAGCCCCTATTTGGTACGTATTGCAAAATTGAAAAAACTTGAAATATATGCTTGGACAGTTAATGAGTCTAGCGCTATAAGAAAAATGAATAAATTGGGCGTTCGTGGTGTTATTTCAGATTTTCCAGATAAATTATGAAAGACTATGATGTTATAATAGTTGGAGGGGGAGCTTCGGGTTTTTTTACGGCTATTAATATTGCAGAAACTAACTCAAAGCTTAAGATATTAATCTTAGAGAAAGGTAAAGAGGTATTGCAAAAAGTTAAAATCTCTGGAGGAGGAAGATGTAATGTAACCCATGCAGAGTTTATTCCAAACGAGTTAGCTAAAAACTATCCAAGAGGGGAAAAAGAGCTTAGGGGGCCATTTCATAACTTTATGACAGGAGATGTGATGGGATGGTTTGAGAATAGAGGTGTCGAATTAAAAATAGAGGACGATGGTCGTGTGTTTCCAACATCTAATTCTTCCCAAACTATAATTGATTGTTTATTAACATTGGCATTAAAATTAAATATTCAAATAGAAAGGTCACAAATAGTAACTGACTTTTTGCTAGAAGAAAATGAAAAAGTAAGCTGGCAATTAAAAACTAAAACTACCCGGTTTAGTGCTCAAAAAATAGTGATAGCTACGGGGAGTCAAACTAAAATTTGGGAAAAATTATCAAAGTTAGGTCATTCTGTGACACCCCCAGTACCTTCATTATTTACTTTTAATTGCAACGATTTAAGAATTAAGCCTATTCCAGGAGTATCGGTTATAGCACAAGTAATAGTAAAATCGGCTAAATTAAAAAATGAAGGGCCTATATTAATTACGCATTGGGGATTTAGTGGACCCGCAATATTAAAGTTATCTGCTTGGGGAGCTAGAAGTTTAAACGAATTAGATTATAAATTCGATTTACAGATTAATTGGACTAATACAGAAAATTTTGAGAGTTGTAAAGCATTGTTGAATAATAAAAGGTTGGTATATCCTAAGCAACAAGTTATTAAAAACCCACTTTTTAAATTGCCAAAACGTTTATGGGTGCAATTGGTTACAGCGGCAAGCATTATAGAGAATCAACGTTGGGCAGACTTGAGCAAAAAGCAACTAGTAGCTTTAGCATCAGAGCTTACTCTAGGAACTTTCTTTATAGATGGTAAGAGTATTTTTAAGGATGAATTTGTAACCGCAGGAGGTGTAAATTTAAAAGAAATTAATTTTAAAACCTATCAATCTCAAAAATTGCCTAATTGTTATTTAGTAGGTGAGGTTCTTAATATAGATGCTATTACAGGAGGTTTTAATTTTCAAAACGCCTGGACATCTGGGTTTTTAGCAGCAAAATCTATTGCAGGCTAATCGATAATCAAAAAAAGGCCAATGTTTTAAATTATTTAAAACGTTGGCCTTTTGAGGCATGTAAAAATAAAACCTGTGTTAAGAAACTGCTTTTAAGGGTCTAATGTTCGATTTATTAAGCTTCTTTTCGGCATATTCTTTAGTAATTTCTAATTCGTTATCATCGCTATCTGGTAATTCAAACATAGCATCGGTAAGAATGGCTTCACATAAAGAACGGAGTCCTCTGGCTCCTAACTTGTATTCTGTAGCTTTTTCAACAATAAAACCTAAAGCTTCATCAGTTACAGAAAACTTAATATCATCCATTTCAAAAAGCTTTTTATATTGCTTTATAATAGCATTTTTAGGTTCTGTTAAAATAGCTCTAAGTGTTTTGGCATCTAGAGGGTTCATATAAGATAGTACGGGTAAACGACCAATAATTTCGGGAATTAAACCAAAGTCTTTCAAGTCTTTTGGAATAATATATTGAAGTAGGTTTTCTTGATCAATAGCATCTTCATTTATAGAAGCGCTAAAGCCTACAGCCTGCATATTTAAGCGTTTTTGAATATTACGATTAATACCATCAAAAGCACCACCAGCTATAAATAATATGTTTTCGGTGTTTACCTCAATAAACTTTTGGTCTGGATGCTTACGACCTCCTTTTGGTGGTACATTAACAATGCTTCCTTCTAATAGTTTAAGTAAAGCCTGTTGCACGCCTTCTCCAGATACATCTCTAGTAATACTAGGATTATCGCTTTTGCGAGCTATTTTATCAATTTCATCGATAAATACAATACCTCGTTGGGCTTTTTCTAAATTGTAGTCAGCAGCTTGTAGTAATTTGGTAAGAATTGCTTCAACATCTTCACCTACATAACCAGCTTCGGTAAGTACTGTTGCATCTACAATTGCTAAAGGAACGTTAAGCATTTTTGCAATGGTTTTTGCAATAAGTGTTTTTCCTGTACCTGTTTGCCCAACTAAAATGATATTGCTTTTTTGAATCTCAATATCATCATTGTCTTTTTTTTGTAGTAATCGCTTATAATGGTTGTAAACAGCAACCGAAATTACCTTTTTGCTAAAGTCTTGACCAATTACATAGTTGTCCAAAAATTCTTTAATAGCTTTTGGTTTACTTAACTTTAGTTCCTGTTCTAAATCGTCAGAAATTTCACCTTTAGTTTCTTCAGCAACAATTCCGTGTGCTTGTTCTATGCATCGATCACAAATATGTGCATCTAAACCAGCAATTAATAAACTGGTTTCCGGTTTTTTACGCCCACAAAAAGAGCATTCTAAATCTTCTTTCGCCATTTTCTTTCTGCGAGAATATTATATTCTCGACTTTGTTTAGGTTTAACTACGAGTTAAAACCTCGTCTACCATTCCGTATTCTTTTGCTTTATCCGCTTTCATCCAGTAATCGCGGTCACTATCATTATACACTTTGTCGTAAGGTTGACCAGAGTGTTTTGCAATAATATTGTAAAGTTCTTCTTTTAAAATCAAAATTTCGCGAGCTGTAATTTCAATATCACTAGCTTGTCCTTGTGCGCCACCTAGGGGTTGATGTATCATAACACGGCTATGTGGTAAAGCAGAGCGTTTTCCTTTTTCTCCAGCACACAATAATACAGCTCCCATAGAAGCAGCCATACCAGTGCAAATAGTGGCTACGTCAGGTTTAATAAATTGCATGGTGTCGTAAATTCCTAATCCAGCATATACACTCCCCCCAGGGGAGTTAATATAAATTTGAATATCTTTTTTAGCATCGGTACTTTCTAAGAATAATAGTTGTGCTTGGATAATATTTGCCACTTGATCGTTAATACCTGTGCCCATAAAAATAATACGATCCATCATTAAACGAGAAAAAACGTCCATGGCTACAGCGTTCATTTGACGTTCTTCGATAATGTTAGGAGTCATTCCTACTGGGGTAACTGTGCTTACAATTTTATTATAATAATTGCTATTAATACCGTGATGTTTTATAGCGTATTTTTCGAATTCTTTTCCGTAATCCATTCTTTAGAAGCTTTTTTTTAGAGTTTAAAAAAGGCGTAGAAATTTTTCTACGCCTCTAAGATAATCAATATTTAAAAGAATGCCTATCTGCTTACGACTTGTATGCTTTTTCTATAAACTCTTCAAAAGTAACTTCCTCGTCTTTTAATTTAGCATTTTCTTTGTAGAAGGCTAATAGCTTTTGGCTAATTAATTGTTCCGAAATACGTTTTACTTCGTCTTGATTCCCTAATACGCGTTGTACAATGCCGTCAAGTTCAGAATCTTCAGGATTTGATTGACCATATTGGGCCATTTGTCCTTTGATTAAAGTTTTAGTGTGTTCTTTAATCTCTTCAAATTCAATTTGAAGGTTATTGTCTTTAATAATTTTACCTTCTATAAGCTGAAAACGAAGACCTTTTTCGCTTTTCTCATACTCTTCATTAGCTTCTTCTTCGGTTAAAGGTTTTTCGCCAGCAGTACGCAACCATTTTTTTAAGAAATTAGCTGGTAAATCAAATGTTGTATTTTCAATTACACTTTCTGTTACCGTATTTAATAATTGCTGATCAGCTTGTTGTACAAATTGTAGCTCAGCATCTTCCTTAATTTTAGCTTTTAAATCGGAAGCTGATTTTACTGAGCCATCTGGAAATAATTTGTCAAATAATTCTTGGTCTAAATCGGCTAAAATACGTTCGTTAGTTTCTGTAATTGTAAAAGTTACATCAAAGTCGGCAGTATCTTTATCTGCTTGAGCAATTCCTAATTGACTTACTAAAAATTGATTATTTTCGTAAAGTTCTTTAGTGTTTACAGTAATTACGTCGCTTACTTTTGCGCCAATAAATAACTTTTGAGTTTTTTCTTGAACGTTGCTTAATTCAATAGTAGTTTTTTTATTGATTTCTTCTGTTTCGTTCTCAAATGTTCCAGCGACTAAACTACCTTTAACAACCGCATCAATAGGATTTAATGTTCCGTATTGTTTTTGAATCGATTCAAGTTGATCGTCTACCATTTTTTCAGTAGCAACAATTTTGTAATTTTTTATAGTTTCTTTTCCTTGTAAGTTTACTTCAAATTCTGGAGCTAAACCTAATTCAAATTCGAATTTAAAATCTTCGTCTTTCCAAGAAAAATCAGCTTGATCTTTAGGTAGTGGATTTCCAAGGATATCTAATTTTTCTTCGGTTAAGAAGTTGTTTAATGATTCTTGGATTAGTTTGTTTATTTCCTCTGCCATTACAGCTTCTCCGTATTGTTTTTTTACCATTCCCATAGGAACGTGACCTTTTCTAAACCCTGGAATATTGGCGTTTTTTCGGTAGTCTTTTAGTATTTTTTCTACACGATCGCTGTAGTCTTCCTTTTTAATTTCTACGGTAACCACCGCATTTAGAGTATCAATCTGTTCTTTAGAAATATTCATCCTTCTGTATTTATACGAATAAAATTGGGTGCAAAAGTACGATATTTTTAAAGTTTGAACAATTTTTTAATTTTTTGTTGAAAATAGAAAAAGTTCTTCGTTTTAAAACGAAGAACTTTTGTGTTGGCTAACAATTAACTTTTAATTTGATCTAATAGTAATGGTGTTAAAGCTACCTACAGGTACAGGTTGTAAAGTAGCGTCAAAGTTGCTATTAATAATTTCGATTAAATCATTAGCAATAACTGCATTTCCACGAGGTGTTAGATGAACTCCATCCAAAGAAAAAGCGCCACCAGATCCAAACTCAGAAGTTACAGTTATTCCCTCAGAGGTAATTCCACCACTTAATTCTTTTAAACGCGAATTGGCATCGTATAACACAATATTAGGGTTGGCATCAACAACGGAAGCTATACCTGTATTAAAAGCTGTAATTGCGGCAGATAACTCTTCTAGTTCGGTAGTGTCCAAAACATCTTCATCATTAATAGCATTAACAGCCGTTAGTATTTTAGGGACATCTGCTGGGTCAAATGTTCCACCAGCCCCAATTGTTTGTAAGATTCCTGCTATTTCTGGAGTTATTCTTGCACTTCCATATCCTTCGGTTCTTAATGCATTTTGATCTATAGTAAGTAGTAATAATTCGTTTTCGGTCATTTGTCTAAAATCTCCTATAGGGTTAGTTTCACTTGTTGGAACTGTTCTAATAATGAATCTATTAGGGCCTTCATTAAATTGGAAAGCAAAATTTGGATTTCCTGTTATGTTAGCGTACAATCCAAAAAAACCAGTAAGTCCAGCAGCTTGTTCAGCTGTTAAAACTAATGCATTGTTAGGTACTGTTGTAAAAAACGGAATACTCGTAATTTCAGGAATGTTTGCCACTACTCCTCGAGTGTTGTTTGTGCCATTTGCGGTAAGTGTATTAGCTATTAAAGCAATAGTAGTAGTAGCCAATGCAGGGTCACTAATGTCATTACTACCGTATGTGTTAGCAACAGTGCGGTAAGCTTGTGCAACATCTTGGGGTGTTGCGGTAGATAAATCTAAAGAAAATGTCCCAACTTGGTTTGTTGCTTCTAGTATTGAGCCGTCACATTGTTCTTCGGGTGCTCCTCCAGACGTAGCATAACTTAAAACGTCGTTATTACCTGTCCAAAGAGTGAAAAAAGTTGGCGCTTGTGCAGTGGCATCTCCAATTATAGTTGATAGAGGTGTTTGTGCAAACCTTGCAAAATAAGGATTTGCTCTAAGAGGGCATCTTACTACATTATTTGGATTGCCAAGCCCTGGTAATAAAAGTTGGTAACTTTTTGCTCCAGGAACACCCATGTTGTTAAAAGAAGTGCCTTCTGCTCTGGTAGCGATATCGTTATTGGCAGTTTCACTTAAGGGAGAAGGGGTTTGATTTCCTTGAGTATCTACATCCAAGACAAATCGTGTGCCAAAATCAATATCTTCGAAGCCTTTAAATCCTCCAATGTTGTCAGGCATAAAAGGGATATTAAATTCTCCTCCACCAGCAGATTTCATTTGATTAGCTAAAAGGTTAGCAAAAGAATTTTCTTGTCCGTCTCGGTATAAGGCACCATCGGCAAAGCCAGCAGTTAACGAATTTCCAATAGATATATAGGTAGAGAAGTCGGCAATACCGCTACTTTGAACGGCAATGGGAGTATCTTCTAAAGGTTGGTTAAATTCGGGTTCACAAGCTACAAATCCAAATGAAGCTAATGCAATATATATGTATATGTTCTTTTTCATGATACTAAAGTTTGTAGTTTATTCCTAAGCCAAGGGCAAATACGTTTGATTTATAAGTTCCTTCGAATGGAGGGATATTATCTCGCGAATCGGAGTCAAAAGACTCATCAATTTCATCGAAGTATAAAAATAAAAATGATGCATCAATGGCTAAATGCTCGTTAACGTTGTATGATAAACCAGCAGTAAAACCATGGGAATCGTTACGAGGGGTTTCTGGAGAAAAGAAACCAGAAGAAAGAGGGGTTTCGTCAAAGTAATATCCTGTTCTAAGTGTAAATTTAGTATTTAAATTGTATTGTGCTCCAAACCTATATGTACTTGCATCTTTGTAATTACGTGTGTTATTAGAGTCTGTAATAGCAGGATTAGTAAAATCTAAATCTAAAGATCTGTAAGCGTTCCAATAGGCTCTGTTGAAATCAAAAGCAAATAATAGTTTGTCGGTTAGTTGATAGGATAATCCTAGGGTTAATTCGGCAGGTAACGGCAAAGACGCATTAAATCCAGTGTCAAATTGAGGAGCGTTTGTAAACGTTACATCTCCATTTTTGGCGTCTAATTCAATTTTACTTTGGTAGCTAGCTCCTAAGGCAAGTTTGTTAGAAAATTTAAATAATATAGAAGCTTTCCAGCCCCATGCAGTTACACCTTGCTTATCAATTTCGATGCTACTAGGACCTGTAGTACTTGTAGCTCCATCGGCTAATTCTATATTTCGATCAAAATTTACACCACCAATAGCATAGATGGGGCCACCACCAATACTTAAAACATCATTAACTTTAAAGGATATAACAGGATTTATGAAAATAGATCTTAATTCTATATTATTTACTAAACCAGATCCAGCCCAATCTCTAGGCCATTCCACGGAACTTCCATAAGGTGTGTAAATAGCAATACCTGCAGCAATTTTTTCGGTAATTTTATAAGTAGCGTATATGTTTATTGGTGTGCCTATAGGATTGTCTGTTTCAAAGGCTTGTCTAGTTTGTAAATTTTGATATTTAGTGTTGGATTGAATACCTGTGACTCCAGCAGAGATATTAAGTTTATTTTCTAAGAACACCAATCCAGCGGGGTTAAAAAAAGCGAGTTCGGCACTATTTACTACAGCAACACCAGTGTGTCCCATAGCAAGTGCTCTTTGGCCTTGTATGCTTACTCGATATCCTCCTGCATAAATAGAGGAAATCGATAAAAAAGAAGCCAATATAAAAAGTAGTTTTTTCATAGCAGTATAATAATTAGGTTTAGCTTTAGTTTTTAAATAATATTTTATCGTTTTAGGTAGGATAGAATATTATTTAATATATATTCTAATTTTTTAAAGTGTAAAACCTAAAAATAAGCATTTTTTTTGTTAAAATTATACATCTATGGTATTTTGTGCTTTTAAAAATGACTTAATGTACTCGAAAAGACTGTCAGGGTTTTCTGCATGAAGCCAATGTCCAGCGTTAGAAATAGTCGCTAGTTTATAATTTGGAAAATGATTTTGAATAATTAAAAGTTCGTTTTCTAAGATGTAATTTGAATAACTTCCTTTTAAAAATAAGGTGTTTCCTTTAAAGATAAAATTATTAGGAAGTGCTTTTCCTATTTCAATAACTTTTTCGGATAAAGTTTTTAGATTAATACGTAAACTAAACTCTGTTGGTGTTTTGCGGTATAAGTTTTTTAATAAAAAAAGTCGAGTACCAGTGTCAGGAATATATTTTTTTAACTCATTATCAGCATCAGAGCGGCTTTTAATTTCTGAAAAATCCAATGCTTGAAGGCTATTTAGAATGTCTTGATGATGAGGAGCATAGTATTTAGGAGATATATCTGCTACAATTAAATTTTTAACCATATTGGGATGCGTACAAGCAAATTGCATTACGGTTTTGCCTCCCATGGAATGTCCCAATAGGTTTAGCTTGTCTAGTCGATGTTCTGTACAGTATTGTAGCAAATCGTTACTAAGGTGTTCGTATGAAAAATTTTCTGAATGCGGGCTCCTACCGTGATTTCGTTGATCGATTAAGTGAACTTCAAATCCTAGTTTGCTAAACCGTTTTCCAAGAGTTTTCCAGTTGTCTCCCATTCCAAGAAAACCGTGTAAGATTAATAAAGGAGACCCAGAACCTAATATGTTGGAGTGTAATTTCATTTTTAATATTTAAAGAAGAGTATTGGGGTTTTAGAAAAAAGAAAAGGCTGGGAAAGTTGTAAGCAAGTATATGATGTTAAGATATAAGAAAAAATAGAGAACCTTAAGCCTTTTATAGTTTATGTTTGTTTATTTGGTAATAACCTAGTTTGCTAAAACTATTTTTCGCAAGTACATTTGAATTACATTTTCTAACCCAAGGTATAATGATTCACAAATAAGAGCATGTCCAATAGATACCTCTAAAACGTTTGGAACGTTTTCTAAAAAAAAATGGATATTATCAAGGGATAGGTCGTGACCAGCGTTAATTCCAAGATGTAATTGTGAAGCTAGTAGCGCACATTCAGTGTAAGGCTTTACAGCTTTTAAATTATTGTTTTTGTAGCCTTTGGCAAAAGTTTCGGTATAAAGTTCTATTCGGTCTGTTCCAGTAGCTTTGGCGCCTTCTATCATTTTTGGATTAGGATCTACAAAAACAGAAGTTCGGATGTTGTTTTTTTTAAATTCGTTAATAACATCTGTAAGAAAATGTTGATGTGTGACAGTGTCCCATCCAGCATTGCTAGTAATATTGGTTATAGCATCGGGGACTAGGGTTACTTGATGGGGTTTAGTTTCGAGGACCAAATCTATAAATTTGGGAATAGGATTTCCTTCGATGTTAAATTCTGTAGTAACTATTTTGGTTAAGTCTTTAGCATCTTGATAGCGTATATGTCTTTCGTCGGGTCTAGGATGAATAGTGATTCCTTGCCCTCCAAATTCTTCAATATCTTTTGCCATCTGTAATAAATTGGGCATATTGCCTCCACGGGCATTACGTAACGTAGCAATTTTATTTATATTTACACTAAGCTTGGTCATAGCAATGTTTTTTAAATCAAAAGTACGAAGTTGTTTGCAAATGGGTACAGGCACTAAAAGTTATTCTATATGAAATTAACGCTCTCAAATGAAATGAGTCCTTTATTTCCAGAAATGAAAATAAAGGAAGTACATAAGATGTTTTCTGTATTCAATTTCTCTCATTTACCAATAGTAGAAAACGAACAATATTTGGGAAGTTTGGCTTCTTATGTAATTAAAAATATAGAGCCTAATACACAAATAGGTGATTTGAAATATGAATATGAACGTTTTTTTGTGGTTGAAGATAAAAACGAATTAGAGTTTATTGAAGTTATTAGTAAGTATGAAACTAATATTATGCCAGTGCTTTCTCAAGAAAAGAATACTTATTTGGGTTACGTAGCGCTTCAGGATGTGTTAGAGTTTTTTGGAGATATGCCCTTTTTAAGTGAATATGGAAATATTATTGTAGTAGCAAAGGGAATAGTAGATCAATCGTTTAGCGAAATATGTCAAATTGTAGAATCTAATAATGTAAAAGTGTTATCTGCTTATGTGTCTAGCATTGAAAAAGATATGGTGGAAACGACGTTGAAAATTGGAGACGGCGATTTTAATACAGTAATACAAGCATTTAGGAGGTATGGTTACGAGATAATTTCGGATCACTACGACGATGTGTTTTTAAATAGTTTAAAAGAGCGATCAAGGTATTTTGATAAGTACCTTAATATGTAAAGAAAAATAGAGAATGAAAGTAGGAATCTATGGGCAATTTTATCACAAAAATTCTGGGCAGTATATTCAAGAATTATTGGATCTTTTAGATGAACAATCGGTTGAAGTTGTTATTGAAAAGAATTTTCTAAAACTAATTCATGCAAATGAAAGCATAAATAAAGACTATTCTTATTTTAGTACATTTCAAGAATTAGATACTTCGTATGATTTGTTTTTTAGTATTGGAGGAGATGGTACTATTTTAAAAACAGTTACGTATGTAAGAGATTTAGAAATTCCTATTGTAGGCATAAATACAGGTAGATTAGGTTTTTTAGCAACTATAAAAAAAGAGAAACTTAAAAGCTCTATACAGCAAATTTTTGAAGGTAAATATTCTATATCGAAACGATCGTTATTAGAGGTTTCGTCTTCGTGTAGTACAGATTTCGAAGGAATAAACTTTGCTTTAAATGAAATAGCAGTAAGTAGGAAGAATACAACTTCCATGGTTGCAGTTCATACTAAAGTAAATGGCGAATTTTTAACTTCCTATTGGGCAGATGGATTAATAATATCTACCCCAACAGGTTCTACAGGTTACTCTTTAAGTTGTGGGGGGCCAATTATTATGCCTGAAACCTCTAGTTTTTTGTTAACGCCTATTGCTCCTCATAATTTAAATATGAGACCACTTTCGATACCTGACGATTACAGTGTGAGTCTAAAAGTGTCTGTAAGAGAAGAAGAGCATTTAATATCGTTAGACTCTAGAACATTTACATTAAAAAATGAAACTGAAATTACGTTGCGTAAGGCAGCATTTAAAATTAATATGGTTGATTTGGAAGATGAAAGTTTTTTAAAAACATTACGAGAAAAGTTACTTTGGGGAGAGGATAAACGCAATTAGAGCAATAATTTATTATCAATTATGTTTTACTTATTAGGGTTTTACGTAAAAAAAGCTGTAGAAGGTTAAAGCGTTAACTTAATTCTTATATTTGCACGCATTATATTTATGTTAAAGAAAAATAGTTTAATATTCGCTTTATTTGCAGCTCTGTTTGCAAATGCTCAAACTTATGAGATTGGTGTTCAGTTAGGAAGAACAAATTTTGTAGGAGACGTAGGTAATACTACTATAATAAGACCTATTGATACTGGTTTTGGACTTATAGCTAGATGGAATCGAAGTAAAAGACATTCTTTTAGGGCATCGTTGTCATATTTATCTATTTCTGCAGATGATGATAATGCTTCTGGAGAGCGAAGACAGGCGAGAAGTTTTGAGTTTGAAAATTCGGTAAAAGAGCTTTCTATAGGTATAGAATACACTTTTTGGGAATGGGATTTACATTCAGGAGAAAAGCAAACTACACCGTATTTATATACAGGAATTAATGCAATTAGTTATGGGGATTTGGCCCTTACACCAGCTCCTGATAGAGAATTGAGAGCATTTGACGATACTTTTGGCGTAGCTATTCCTATAGTTTTAGGAGTAAAAACAAACATAGGCAGGCATTTTGTAATGAGCTTTGAACTAGGGGCACGCTATGCTTTTACAGATAATTTAGACGGTAGTAATCCTACAAATTTAGATTTAAGTAGTGTGCCTGGAGGAAGCGGAACTATTTTGAACTTTGGAAACGCAAATAATAACGACTGGTATTTTTTTAATGCAATATCTTTGACTTACACCTTTGGTAGAAGACCTTGTTATTGTGTATTCTAACTGATACGATTGAAAAAAATAATGAGTTTGAAAGAACAAATTAATATATCTGCTTTACCAAAGCATATTGCCATTATTATGGATGGTAATGGGCGTTGGGCAAAAAATCAAGGAATGATGCGTGCTTTTGGTCATGAAAATGGGACAAAAAGTGTAAAAACAGTTATAGAAACCAGTGTAAAATTAGGAGTTAAATACCTTACATTGTATGCTTTTTCTACAGAAAATTGGAATAGACCAAAATTAGAAGTAAATGCGTTAATGCGTTTGCTTGTAAAATCATTAAAATCAGAATTACCTTTGTTTCATAAAGAAAAAGTGAAATTAAATGTTATTGGAGATATAGAGTCGTTACCATCTAAAGCTAAAAAAGAACTTAATTTGGCACTTTCCGAAACGGCTAATTATAAAGATATGGTGCTAACTTTAGCATTGAGTTATGGTTCTAGAGAGGAATTGGTAAAAACCTTTCAAGAAATAGCAGATAAAGTAAAAAATAATTTAATTTCGCCACATTTAATAACCGAACAAGTTATTAAGGAGCATTTGTACACTAAATCAATGCCCGATGTAGATTTGTTAATCCGTACCAGTGGAGAACAGCGCATTAGTAATTTTTTATTGTGGCAAATAGCTTATGCCGAGTTGTATTTTTCGCCTGTTTTATGGCCCGACTTTACAGCAGAGCATTTGTACGAAGCAATTTTAAATTACCAACAAAGAGAACGACGATTTGGAAAAACAAGCGAGCAAATTACTTAAAGCAGTTACAAAAACTGCTTTTCTGCTTTCAATATTTACCCTTTTATTAAGCAATGTGTTTTCTGTAAGTGCCCAAGACATTTCTTTGGCTAACGGAAAACAATATGTATTAGGAGAAATAAATGTTACAGGAACTACTACATATAATAAAAATACTATTTTAACATATACAGGCTTAAAAAAGGGAGAGACAATTTATTTGCCAGGAGATAAAATAAGTAGTGTTGTTAAAAAATTGTGGGAATTAGGTCTATTTAAAGACATCAATTTCTATATTACAAAAATAGAAGGTAACGTTGCCGATTTAGAGTTAAACGTATTACAAGTTCCTGTTTTAAATGAAGTTAAAATTGCAGGGGTTAGTAAATCTAAAAATGCTAGCTTTATTAAAGATAACGACCTTAGTAAAGGAACAAAGGTTACAGAAAATTTAATAACTACTACTAAAAATTATATTAGAAATGAATATCGTAAAAAGGGATATTTACACACAAAAGTTCTAATAGCTACTTCCGAAGCAAAAGATTCTATAGACGAAAATAGTGTTAATATGGCTATTCGAGTGGATAAAGGGAATCGGGTGAAAATAGATAGTATAGCCGTAGTTGGTAACGATAAAATTTCCGATGCCAAAATAAGAAAATACCTAAAAAAAACAAAAAGAAAGAATCGACTTCGTTTTTGGAAACGCTCTAAATTTGTAGAAGACGACTATAAAGAGGGAAAAGAGAAAATTATAGAAAAATATAAAGAAAAAGGGTATAGAGATGCTAGAATTGTTAGTGACTCTATTATTAAAGGAGAAAACAATATAGCATTACAACTAAATATAGAAGAAGGTAAGCGTTATTATTTTGGAGAGATTAGTTTTATAGGAAATAGTGTGTACACCGACGAACAACTAGCAAGAGAACTAATTCTTAAAAAAGGAGATGTCTATAATGGTGTATTACTAGATAAAAGAATTGCAGATAATTCCAAACCAGATGCAAATGATATTACTAATCTATATCAAAATAACGGATACTTTTTCTCTAGAATTACCCCAGTAGAGACTAGAGTACACAATGATACTATAGATTTTGAAGTTCGTATTGTAGAGGGCAAATTAACTCGTTTTGATCGTATAACAGCTACTGGAAACACTAAGACAAACGATCATGTACTTTACAGAAATATCAGAACTAGACCGGGAGAAGTTTATAGTAAGGAAAAAATTATTCGTACCCTTAGAGAGTTAGGGCAAACAAACTTTTTTGATACCGAACAATTAGTACCTAACATTAAAAATCCAGATCCTAATTCAGGTACGATTGATGTAGAATACAATGTAGTAGAAAAAGGAGCAAGTCAGTTTGAACTCCAAGGAGGATTTGGAGGAACTGGATTTATAGGAACTTTAGGGTTAAGTTTTAATAACTTCTCTATTAAAAATATTTTTAATAAAGAATCCTACCAACCATTACCATCTGGGGATGGACAAAGTTTAGCATTACGAGCGCAAGTAAGCCAATCGTTTAGAACTTATAGTCTATCTTTTGCAGAACCATGGTTAGGAGGAAAAAAACCTTTTCAATTATCAGTATCATTTAGATATACTAAACAATTTGATTTTGATTTTAGTACAAGAGATGTCGATAGAAGTCAAAGCTTTACTGTTGTAGGAGGTACTGTAGGTATCGCAAAGCGGTTAAGTTGGCCCGATGATTTTTTTACGCTATCGCAAAGTATAGGTTTTAGACAATATAACTTGGATAACTTTCAACGATTTGGAGTGCTCGGATTTAACGATGGTGTTTCTAACGATTTAACTTATACCTTTGGATTAAGTAGAAATAATACGTCCATCAGTCCAATTTTTCCAATAAGCGGTTCTAACCTGTCGTTTTCTTTTAAAACCTCTATTCCTTATTCTTATTTTGGGAATACCGATTGGGATGCATTAGATGAGGAAAGAAGAGACCCTGCAACAACGGATGCGAGAGTAGCAGAAATTAATAGAAGACGATTTAAATTTTTGGAATATTATAAAATTAACTTTCAAGGAGATTGGTACACCAGCTTACCTAAAAAGTTTGTGTTAAAATCTTCATTTAGATTCGGTTTCTTAGGAGCTTATAATTCTAGTAGAGGAGTGATTCCTTTTGAACGTTTCCAATTAGGAGGTAGTGGGTTAGGAGGAAATAACAGTGGGATAGCTTCGGTAGAAAATATATCACTTCGTGGATATCCAGATGGACGGGTAATTGCTACAAGTAATAATTTAGGAGGTGAAGATTTAAGAAACCAACCACAAGGAAGAAATGATTCTACAATATTTAATAAATTTTCATTAGAATTACGCTATCCAATAAGCTCTAAACCCGCAGCAACAATATATGGACTAGCTTTTTTAGAAGGAGGAGCAGCGTTTGACAATTTTAAGCAGTTTAACCCGTTTCAATTAAACCGATCGGCTGGAGCAGGAATTCGTATATTTATGCCAGCTTTTGGGTTGTTAGGAATTGACTTTGCACATGGATTTGATTCATTAGTAAATGAAAGTGGACCCCATGGTTGGGAAACACATTTCGTGCTAGGGCAACAGTTTTAATTTTTGGCACGGTTATTTCATAAATTAAAAAAGAAGTACAATGCGATTACATTTTTTTTTCCTACTATTAGGAGTTAGTTTTTTTTCGAATGCCCAACGAGGTGTTAGAATAGGATATATTGATATGAACTATATTTTAGAAAATGTAGCAGAATACAATGAAGCTAAAAGCCAATTAGATACTAAGGTTAGAAAATGGAAAAGTGAAATAGACGCATTAAATGGGGAGGTAGAAATATTAAAAACAACTCTTAAGAATGAGAAAGTTTTACTTACGAAAGAATTGATAGAAGAGAGAGAAGAGGATATCTATTTTAAAGAAAAAGAAATAACGGAATATCAGTTAAAACGTTTTGGAGCGTCGGGGGATTTAATAAAGCAAAAACAACGTTTAATTCAGCCCATCCAAGATCAAGTTTTTAATTCTGTTCAAGAAATAGCTAAGTTAAAGAAATACGATTTTATATTAGACAAATCCGGAGACGCTGTAATGCTTTACAGTGCCGATAGGTATGATATTAGTGATTTAGTGTTAAGAAAAATTACTCGATCAGCCCAAAGAAAACAAATTCAGGGAAAAAGGGAGAAGAGAGCTCTGGAAGCAGAAGAGGACAATTCCATAGAAGTGGATAAGGAATTACAAGAAAGAAGAGCTGCTGCAGAAGCAAAAATAGCAGAGCGAGAACGAATTATTAAAGAAAAGAGAGCAGAACGAGAAAGATTAAGAGAGGAAAAAATTAAAGAATACGAAGAAAGAAGAAATAAATTATTGGAAGCCAGAAAAAGAAAAAGAGACTCTATATTAGCGATTAGAAAAAAAAACAGTAAATAGTAACATAATTTTAGATTAAACAGAATGAAACAAATTAAAAAAGTAGTTATAGCAGTAGCTTTAATATTAGGTATCAGCCATTTTTCGAATGCGCAAAGTAAAGTAGCTCATATTGCTTCTCAGGAATTAGTAAATAGTATGCCCGAGTATAAGAATGCAATGAGTGAGCTGGAACGCTTACAGAAAAATTATGATGCAGAAATTAAAACGATGATGACAGAATTACAAGCTAAAGCTAAGCGTTACGATTCTGAAGCATCGACTAAAACACAAGAAGAAAATACAAAACGTGTTGCAGAAGTGCAAAATACAGAACGTACTATTTCTGAATACAGAAATAATGCATTGAAAGACTTACAAAAAAAAGAAGTAGAATTGTTAAAGCCAGTAGTTGAAAAAGCAAGAGCAGCCGTTCAAAAAGTAGCTAGAGCCAAAGGATATCAATATGTAATTGATTCTACTACAGGAACAGGATTAATCCTTGCAGATGGTTACGACCTAATGTCGGACGTGAAAAAAGATTTAGGAATCTAATAAAGCGTTTTAAAAAAGAATAAAAAAAGCTACTTTTTGAAGTAGCTTTTTTTATTTTAGATACTTATGAATAATCAACCTATAGGTGTTTTTGACTCGGGTGTAGGTGGAACCTCTATTTTGAAAGAATTAATAAGGTTACTCCCTAATGAGAGGTTTATATATTTAGCAGATAGTGCTAATGCACCGTATGGCGAAAAATCGCCAGAAGAAATTGTTCGTCTGTGTAAAAAAAATACAGATTGGCTGCTATATAAAAATTGTAAGCTTATTGTTGTAGCTTGTAATACAGCAACAACAAACGCAATTAGTTACTTAAGGGCCAATTATAATATTCCATTTATAGGTATAGAGCCAGCTATTAAGCCAGCGGCGTTAAAATCCAAAACACATGTAGTAGGAGTTTTGGCAACAAAAGGGACATTGAGTAGTCGTCTTTTTATTCAAAATTCTGAAAAATATACAGATAACACTAAAATAGTTGAAGTTGTTGGAAAAGGTTTAGTAGAGCATATAGAATCTGGAGACTTTAATAGTAACAAATTGAAGAAAATACTTAAAAGTTTTTTAGAGCCACTAATTCTTCAAAAAATAGATTATCTAGTACTTGGTTGTAGCCATTATCCTTACTTATTACCTTTGTTAAAAGAAGTTTTACCTAGTAGCATTGCTATAATTGATTCTGGTGAAGCGGTAGCCAAACAGACGAAGGAAGTGCTGTTAAAATATAATATTTTAACAAAAACTACTTACCTGCCCCAGGTACAAATAGTTACCAATTCTTACAAAACCTCTTTATTTTTACTGGCTAAAAAGCTTTTTAACGATGTTAATGTTATTTTTAACGATAAATTTTAGTAGGAAAAAACCTATACACCATAAACTTTAACATTTTTTGAACGTTTAAAAACATTGAATGTCGCTATATTGCACATGTAAATGATTGAAAATCAATTAATGTGTAATCTTAAAAAACAATATTTATGAAATCAATTTTTGTAATTCTTTTTGTTAGTGTTTGTAGTATTGCCTTTGGAAAAAATGAAGTGTTAAAAAATGAATATTTAAAATCGGAGGATGTTGTTATAATTGATTTATTAAAAAATGAAGCGAATATAAAAGCTATAAAAAAACAAGTTGCCTTTAAATATTATTACACTATGGATTGGTTATATAGTGAAACACCATTTTCGCATAGGTTGGACGCTTATGTGTAGTTTTTGATTGATTGAGTTATTTGATGGTTAAGCTAATCTTTTTATAAAGATTAGCTTTTTTGTTTTACAAAGAGATAATTATAATTTTGATTAGGAACTAATGTGTAAATTTGCATAAGCACTTCCAATTCCTTTGGAATATAAAAAATGAGTATGAAAGAGTTTAGTATAAAAGTAGTACCTACTACGCACGATGGTATTATAAAATTTGAGGCAAACCAATTTATTACGCAACACATTAGTTATGAATTTGATAATATTGAAGAAGCAAAAATTTCGCCATTAGCTCAACAGTTATTTCATTTGCCATTTGTAAAACAAATTTTTATTTCTCAAAATTTTGTAGCAATAAACAAATACGATATAATAGAATGGAAAGATGCTCAAGACGAAGTAGCAGAACAAATAAAAGCTTATTTAAATTCAGGCGAGCCTGTTATAAACGCAAATAATACAACATCTAAAAAAATACCAACAACAATATATGCAGAAACAACACCGAATCCTAATGTTCAAAAATTTGTAGCAAATAAAAAATTAGTCTTACAAACGTTAGAATATAAAAACAAGGATGAAGCGTTACATTCTCCTTTGGCAACCGCTTTATTTCAATTCCCTTTTGTAAAAGAGATTTTTTTTGATGATAATTATGTTTCTATTACAAAATACGAGCAGATAGAATGGAATGATATTTCGGGAGAATTACGAGAATTTTTAAGAACGTATTTAGAAGAAGGTAAAGAAATTGTATCATCGTTAGAAGAGCAACAACCAATTAATACAAATAACATTAAAATAGCCGACGTAGATAGTGAAACTCTCGACTATGTTTCTAAACAAATTATATCTATTATAGATGAATATGTAAAACCCGCCGTGGCTAGTGATGGAGGAAATATTCAATTTCAAAATTACGATGAAAAAACTCAAAAAGTAAGTGTTATTTTACAAGGGGCATGTAGCGGTTGTCCATCCTCTACTATTACTTTAAAAAATGGAATAGAAACTATGTTAAAAGAAATGCTTCCAGGTAAAATTTCTAGTGTAAATGCTATAAATGGATAAAGTTTGAACACTATAAATCAAATTAACATGGCAATATTAAAAGTTATAGAAGTATTATCAAATTCCTCTAAAAGTTGGGAAGACGCTACTAAAAAAGCAGTGCAACAGGCTTCCAAATCGGTAAAGAATATAAAGTCTGTTTTTGTGCAATCTCAAAGTGCTACAGTAGATTCAAAAGGAGAGGTTGATGAGTTTAGAGTAAATTTGAAAATTACCTTCGAAGTAAAGTAAAGGAATTTAATTTTAAGAAATAATAGAAGCGTATGGATTTAATCGGTACGCTTTTTTTACTTTTATAGAATGATATTTTCTAAAATATACAGTAGCTTATTTGTTTTTATGCTATTGCTTTCTTCTTGTAACTCTCAAAATAATAAGGTTATGTCTAAGCATAAATTTACAAATGCATTACATAAAGAAACCAGCCCTTACCTATTACAGCACGCACATAATCCAGTAAACTGGAAAGCATGGAGCCCAGAAACGCTTAAAGAAGTTAAAGAGTCTAATAAATTAATGCTTATTAGTATAGGGTATGCAGCTTGCCATTGGTGTCACGTAATGGAAGAAGAAAGCTTTGAAGATACTTTAGTGGCAAGTATTATGAACAAAAATTTTGTTAACATAAAAATTGACCGAGAGGAACGTCCAGATATAGACCAAGTATATATGAGTGCAGTACAATTAATGACTGGTAGCGGAGGGTGGCCCATGAACGTAGTAGCTTTGCCAGATGGAAGACCCGTATGGGGAGGAACATATTTTCCTAAAGGGAATTGGATAAGTGCGTTGGAACAAATTCAAGATATATACAAAAAAAATCCAGAAAAGTTAGAAGATTATGCTAATCGATTGGCAGAAGGAATGGAACAGACTAGCTTGGTGACTCCTAACTTAAATGCAATAGTATTTAAAGATGAAATTTTAACAGAAGCAGTAAAAAATTGGAGCCAAAACTTTGACCGTCAAAAAGGGGGGCTAAATTTTTCGCCTAAGTTTATGATGCCCAATAATTATCACTTTCTAATGCGTTATGCACACCAAACAAAAGATGAAGATTTAAAAAAATATGTATTGCATACATTAAATCAGATTTCTTATGGAGGTGTTTACGATCATGTAGGAGGAGGTTTTTCTAGGTATTCCACAGATAAAAAATGGCATGTTCCTCATTTTGAAAAAATGCTTTACGATAACGCACAACTTATAAGTTTATATTCCGATGCTTACTTGTTAACTAAAGATCCATGGTACAAGCAAGTGGTTTATGAAACATTAGCTTTTATAGAAAGAGAACTAACAGATACGAGTGGTGCTTTTTATTCTTCATTAGATGCCGATAGTATAAACGCTAATAAGGAATTGGAAGAAGGAGCATATTATGTTTGGCAAGTATCTGAATTGAAAGAGATATTAGGTAATGATTTTAAGCTGTTTTCTGAATACTATAATGTAAATAGTTATGGCTTATGGGAACACAGTAATTATGTGCTAATTAGAAAACAAAACGATTTAGAATTTATAAACAAGCACAAATTAAAAGAAGATAATTTTTTAGAAAAACAAAAACAATGGAAAAGTTTATTATTGCAGCAAAGAGAGCAAAGACCACGTCCACGTTTAGACGATAAAACGCTTACATCTTGGAATGCATTAATGCTAAAAGGCTATGTAGATGCATACCGAGTTTTTAAGGAAGAAACATTTTTAGAAGCGGCTATTAAAAATGCTCAATTCATTAAAAAATATCAATTAGATAGCTCTGGAAAACTGAGACATAATTATAAAAACGGTAAAAGTACCATTAACGGATATTTAGAAGATTATGCGGCAACCATAGAAGCCTTTGTTGTATTATACGAAGTAAGCTTAGATAATGACTATTTAACAATGGCAGAAAAAATGGTAAACTATGTACAAAAGCATTTTTACGATAAAGTTTCTAAAATGTATTTCTTTACCTCCAATTTAGACACATCATTAGTTACACGAAACATTGAATCCTCAGACAATGTAATTCCAGCCTCTAATTCCATAATGGCTAAAAACTTATACAAATTGTCGCATTATTTATCTAATAGAATGTATTTAGAACAATCTAAACAAATGCTTCATAACGTTCAATTAAATTTTGAAAAGTATTCGTCTGGATATTCTAATTGGATGGATTTGTACTTGAATTTTACAGACTCTTTTTACGAAGTTGTTGTTACAGGGGTTAATTCTAAAGAAAAAATTAAAGAATTACAACAAGTTTATTACCCTAATAAAATTATTGCGGGAAGTTTAAGCCCTTCTAATGAACCTTTGTTTAAAGGAAGATTTAAAGAAAAAGAAACATATATTTTTATTTGTCAAGATAATGCCTGTAAATACCCTGTAAAAAAAGTTGAAGAAGCCTTTGAATTGATGAAATAATTAACCTGTTTTATTAATTTAATCTCCAAATACTTAAATTAAGAGCTAGTGCAAAACCAACCCATAGTATGTAGGGAATAAGCAAATTAGCGGCAAAGCTATTTATTATTTTAAAACGTTTGTAAGTGAACAATAGTAAAATAAATAGTCCTATAATAATAAATAGAGCACTTAATATTTTATTCATGCCAAAGAAAACTAAAGACCAAAGAACGTTAAGCAGTAATTGAAAAATAAAATGATACATGGCGGTTTTAACCCATTTATGATGAAAACCTCTACTCCAAATAATTCCAGACGCTATTCCCATGGCGATATATAGGAATGTCCATACAGGAGCAAACACCCAATTAGGAGGATTGAAAAACGGTTTATTTAAAGTAGGATACCAAGTATGAACCGAAGATTGAGTGGCAAACGCTCCAATAACACCAGCTAGCAAACATACCGTAATAGAAATACTTATGAAAATTACTTTTTTATTCATTTTAAGTGAGTTGGATTTTAAAAATACTATTTTTTTGCTTTGATTATACTCGTAATCATATTGAAAGTTATATTTGTTTAAAAAAAAATTTTGGAGTCAACATATATTTCAGAAATAACATCATACAAGACTAAGGAAGGTAGTGTCTCATGCGAATCACCAAGTAATATTGCTTTAATAAAATATTGGGGAAAAAAACCTGTTCAAATACCAGAGAACGCCTCTCTAAGTTTTACGTTAAGCAATTGTAAAACAATAACATCCATAAGTTTTAAAAAGCGAGAAATATCTAATAAACATTTTGGGGTACGTTTTTTGTTTGAAGGAAAACCTAAACCAAGTTTTGAAACTAAAATACAGGTGTTTTTAGAAAGAGCATTACCACATTTTTCTTTTTTAAAAGATTTTGATTTTGAAATAAATAGTAGCAATACATTTCCCCATAGTAGTGGAATAGCTTCTTCTGCAAGTGGAATGAGTGCTTTAGCGAAGTGCTTTGTAGACATAGAAAATCAATTAGGAGGAAAACTAACTCCATTAAAACAAATAGAAAAAGCTTCGTATTTAGCAAGATTAGGTTCAGGAAGTGCTTGCAGAAGTTTGGAAGGACCTATTGCCGTATGGGGGAAACATAATAAGATAGAGGGCTCCAGTAATCAATTTGCTGTGAAATTCAATTTGCCTGTTCACAGCGTATTTAGAAATTATCAAGATACCGTATTACTTATAGATAAAGGAGAAAAACAAGTTAGTAGCACTGTTGGACATAATTTAATGTTAGACCATCCTTTTGCAAAAAATCGTTTTATTCAAGCAAATAAAAATTTGGCGAAATTAAGTGAAGTACTTCAATCGGGTAATTTAGAGAATTTTATAAAAATTGTAGAAAGTGAAGCCTTAACACTTCACGCTATGATGATGACTTCTTACCCTTATTTTATTTTAATGAAACCAAATACATTAGAAGTTATTAATAGAATATGGGAATTTCGAAAATCTACAAATATTCCTGTATGTTTTACTTTAGATGCAGGAGCTAATGTACATGTTCTTTATCCAGAAAAAGATAAGAAACTAGTGTTAAATTTTATAAAGGATAAGTTAGTAGACAAATGTCAAAACAAGCAATACATTTGCGATAACACAGGAAATGGTGCGTTAATAATATAAATTGTATTTTTGTTGTAGTTAAATAACTTGTATTGTGGTAAAGGGACCCTTATTTTATTCTAAAATTTTGTTATTTGGAGAGTACGGAATTATTAAAAATTCTAAAGGACTTTCTATACCCTATAATTTTTATAATGGAGCATTAAAAATTTCAGACCTATCAGATAAAGCTTCTAAAGAATCTAATAAAAGTTTATTGCTCTTTGCAAAGTATCTTAGTGAAAACTCTTCCAAATTAGTAAAATTTGATAATAAGGCTTTTCTGAAAGATGTAAATAAAGGAATGTATTTCGATAGTAGTATTCCTCAAGGATATGGAGTAGGTAGTAGTGGTGCTTTAGTGGCTTCTATATACGATAAGTATGCATCGGACAAAATTACAGTTTTAGAAAATTTAACACGTGATAAATTATTAAAACTTAAAGCTATTTTTGCCCATATGGAATCATTTTTCCATGGCAATAGCTCTGGATTAGACCCCTTAAATAGTTATTTAAGTTTACCTATTTTAATTCATTCTAAAAATGATGTAGAAACGGCAGGAATTCCTTCGCAAAAACAGCAAAATAAAGGAGCTGTATTTTTATTAGATAGTGGAATTGTTGGAGAAACAGCTCCAATGGTTAATCTGTTTATGGAAAAAATGAAGCAAGATGGATTTCGATCGATGCTTAAAGAGCAGTTTGTTATTTATACAGATGCCTGTGTGGAAGACTTTTTAAGTGGCAATGTATCTTCTCTATTTGCAAACATTAAAAAATTGTCAAAAACAGTATTTGATAACTTCAAACCTATGATTCCACAAAAATTCCATAAACTATGGAAAGAAGGAATAGATACTAACGACTATTATTTGAAACTTTGTGGATCTGGAGGAGGAGGTTATATTCTTGGTTTTGCAGAAGATTTTGAAAAAGCAAAAAAATCTCTTAAAGATTATTCTTTAGATGTTGTATATCGTTTTTAAAGTAAATTAAGCCTTATAGCTTTTCGGAAGCTAGTGTTAAATTTTAAAAAGCTATAACCTAAACTCTTAAGAATACTTCCAAAATTTTATTATGCCTATAAGTAGAAAAATTAAATGGCTACTCTATAAGTCTATAGGCTTACTTTCTATTGTTAGAGGCTATAACTTGCTCATAATTGTTGTAGCTCAATATTTAGCCAGTGTTTTTATTCTTTCGGAAAAAAACTCGTACCTAGACACGGTTACCGACTTTAAACTGTTAACCATAATTATAGCAACCGTATTAGCAATTGGTTCAGGGTATATTATAAATAGTTTTTACGATAGTGAAAAAGATTTAATTAATAGACCACAAAAGACGAAGTTGGATAAGTTGGTAAGTCAGCGTACCAAATTGAGTATTTATTTTGTCTTAAACTTTTTAGTAGTAACAGTAGCCAGTTATAATTCATTTAAAGTGGTTTTGTTTTTTTCTAGCTATATTTTCGGAATTTGGTTGTATTCTCATAAACTCAAACGCATAGTTATAGTAGGTAATATTGTAGCTACATTCTTAGCAATATTTCCTTTTTTTGCTGTGTTTATGTATTATAAAAATTATGACTTAGTAATTTTTGTACATGCTCATTTTTTAATTTTAATTATTTTGATGAGAGAGGTAGTAAAAGATTTAGAAAACCTTTCTGGAGATGTAGCTATGGGATACCAAACCATACCTATTTTTTATGGTGAAAAGTTTACCAAACGAGTGTTGTGTTTTCTTGGCGTTGTAACTATTATAGTAGCTCTACTTCTAATATTGTTTTTTCCCTTAGGGTATATGGATTATTACTTTTTATTTAGTATATCGATTTTATTAGGTTTTTTGGTATTATTACTAAAATCGACATCAAAGAAAGACTTTTTGTTATTGCATAACATATTAAAGCTTATAATAGTTTTAGGGGTATTAAGCATTGTTTTAATTGATACTTGCGTTTTCGACATATTAATAAAATAAATATTATTAAAAACGATAGAAAATAATAAATATAATCGGTAACATTTATTTTTATATTTTTGATGATTAAATTTAAGAATGTAAATGATTACACATATAAAAGGGAAATTGGTTGAGAAGAACCCTACAGAAGTGATTATTGATTGCAATGGAATAGGTTATTTCGTAAATATTTCGTTGCATACTTTTTCGCAGATAGGAGAAGAAGAATTAGTTCAACTATACACTCATTTACAAGTTAAAGAAGATTCGCACACACTTTTTGGTTTTAAAGAGCGCTCCGAACGAGATATTTTTAGATTACTTATTTCCGTGTCTGGAATTGGCGCAAGCATTGCACGTACTATGCTATCCTCACTAACGCCCTCTCAGGTAAAGGATGCTATTGCGCATTCTGATGTAGCAAGTATTCAATCGGTAAAAGGAATTGGAGCTAAAACCGCTCAACGAGTAATCTTGGATTTAAAGGATAAAATCATAAAATTAGGCGATGTAAGTGAAATAACTCCTAATTCGGACAATTTCAGCAAAGATGAAGCGTTATCTGCTTTAGAAACTCTTGGATTTAACAGAAAAATCGCACAAAAAGCAGTGGATAATTTAATTAAAAATGACCCTAGTCTTAGTGTAGAAAATATTATAAAGTTAGCTCTTAAAAAACTATAGTCTTTTGTTAATAAAAAACTGGTTACAACGTACAATAACTATTGCTTTTACAACACTTTTAGTGTTTTTTAATGGAGCATTTTTTGGTCAGGAAAACGAAAAAAAACGTGACTCTACAAGCACGACATTTTCGTTTAACAAGCTAGATTTACCAGATCCAGATAGTATAGAAAGCAAATACGAGTATGACCCCCAAAGTAACAAATACAAATATTCGCAATCTATCGATGGTTATAGTATTCGATATCCATTATATCTAACACCCACGGAGTTTGAGGCATTAGTTCAGAAAGAGCAAATGCGTGATTATTTTAAAGAGAAAGAGAATGCACTTAATGGTAAAGGTGCAGATGCCGAGGAGAAACGAAAACGTTTGTTACCTATTTTTTATGTAAATTCAAACTTCTTTGAGAGTGTTTTTGGAGGTAAAGAAATAGAAATTATTCCACAAGGATCGGTAGAAGTAGATTTAGGATTGCTTTTCAATAAACAAGATAACCCTTCTTTTTCGCCAAGAAATCAAAGTAATTTTACTTTTGATTTTGATCAGAGAATTAGCTTAAGTCTTCAAGGAAACATAGGAACAAGGCTGTCAGTATTAGCTAACTTTGACACAGAATCGACATTTGACTTCCAAAATCAATTAAAGTTAGAATACAATCCAACCGAAGATGCTATTATTAGAGCCATAGAAGTAGGTAATGTAAACTTTCCTTTAAACAGTTCCTTAATTCAAGGGTCACAAAGCTTATTTGGAGTAAAGGGACAGTTTCAATTTGGAAAAACAACTATTACAGGTGTGTTTTCAGAACAACGATCAGATACTCGTAGAGTAACGGTCCAAGGTTCGGGAACAATAGAGGACTATGAACTTTTTGCTTTAGATTACGACGAAAACCGACATTACTTTTTATCACACTATTTTAGAGATACCTATGATGAATCATTAGAGCGTTATCCATTTATTAATTCTAATGTTCAAATTACAAGAATCCAAGTATGGGTAACTAACCGTACTAATAACACACGTGGATTAACTAATGCTAGGAATTTAGTGGCTATTCAAGATTTAGGAGAATCGTTAAGCGAAAATATAGGTTTTTCTCTTGATGTAGCAGGAGATGTAGCCGTAGATAATGGATTAAACATAACCGTTTCTAATCAAAACACTATTCAGGACCCAAGACTGCCAGATAATGGTAACAACCGTTTAGATCCAGAACGAATTGGAGGAGCCGATTTGAGACCTTCGATAAGAGATATTGCTTTTGTACAAGATGGTTTTTCTAATTTTCCTAATGCAGAAGAAGGTTTAGATTATTCTATTTTAGAAAATGCTCGTTTGCTTACCGATAATCAATATACATTAAATACTCAACTAGGTTACATTTCATTAAATCAACGTTTGAATAACGATGAGGTATTAGCAGTAGCCTACCAATACACTAAAAATGGTCAAGTATTTCAAGTAGGAGAATTCGCTAACGATGGAGTAGCAAACACACAAACAGATGGTCAAATTCAGGTAGGAAATGGGACAAGTGAAGAAACCCAAAGTGCATCTCCAACACAAAACTTAATTGTTAAAACTTTAAAGAGTTCGGTAACCTCTGTAACCGAGCCTGTATGGGATTTAATGATGAAAAACATTTATAGTTTAGGGGTGTTTAGATTGGAACAAGACGATTTTAGGATGAATATATTTTTTACGGACCCATCTCCGGTAAACTTTATTAAATCTGGCGATACTTTTTTACCAACTACGGATGAACTTAATAGACCAATAGACCAAAGTAATCCTAACACTTTGTTACAACTCTTTAATTTTGACAGATTAAATATTAATAATGATCCAATAAACGGAGGAGATGGTTTTTTTGATTTTGTTCCTGGATTAACAGTAGATACAGAAAATGGTAGAATAATTTTCACAAAAGTAGAACCCTTTGGAGAGTACTTGTTTGATAGGTTAGGAGATAATGGTACTACAGAATACGATACTTCGGTAAGAAATACATGGAATGCAAACCAGCAAGAGTTCGTTTTTGATAGACTTTATACAGAAACAAAAACCCGAGCAGAGCAATTACAGGCAGATAAAAATAAATTTCAATTAAAAGGACGCTATAAAACCTCTGGACAAAATGGGATATCTATAGGGGCGTTTAATGTGCCAAGAGGATCGGTAACGGTTACCGCAGGAGGAAGGGTGTTACAAGAAGGGGTAGATTACACCGTAAACTATCAATTAGGTCGTGTAGAAATTTTAGACCCTGCATTATTAGCCTCAAATACTCCTATCGATATTGCAACAGAAAATAATGCAGTGTTTGGACAGCAAACCAAGCGTTATATAGGAGTAAATGTAGAACACAAGTTCTCTAAAGATTTTGTATTAGGAGCTACGTATTTAAATTTAAGAGAACGCCCTTTAACACAAAAATCAAATTTAGATTTTGAACCAATTAATAATACTATCTTAGGAATTAATGGTAATTATTCCACAGAAGTTCCCTTTCTTACTCGCTTAGTAAACAAGTTGCCTAATATAGATACAGAAGCACCGTCTAATTTCTCAATAAGAGGAGAATTTGCGTATTTATTTGCAGGCGCACCTAATGCAGCAGATTTTGAAGGTCAAGTAACATCCTATATAGATGATTTTGAAGGCGCACAAACCAGAATTGATGTAGGTTCACCTTTACAGTGGGAGCTTTCGAGTGTCCCAGAAGGTTTTGAAGGAGCTTCTGCAACAGGGGTTGAAACAGGTTTTAGAAGGTCAGCTTTATCGTGGTACACTATAGATCAGGTTTTTTATAGTAGACAAAGGCCTAGTGGTGTTTCAGAATCGGATTTATCTAGACCACAGACACGCCGAATTTTTTCGCAAGAAATTTTTCCAAATAGGCAAATTGCTCAAAACCAAACACGAGCATTATTTCCTTTAGATGTACATTATAGGCCAGCCGAGCGTGGCCCGTATAATTATGCAGAAAACTTAAGAGCAGCAGAAGATAATTTTGGGGGGATTACTAGAGCCTTAACAACAACAAACTTTGAGCAGTCTAATATTGAATTTATAGAGTTTTGGGTGTTAAATCCTTATACTGGATCTGTACAAGTAAATAATGATGATGGTACTACTTCTAATTTTCAGAACGTTGCATACATGAACGAAACCAATGTAGGACAAATACGTTTTAATATTGGTAATATTAGTGAGGATGTTTTGGCAGATGGACGTAAGCAATATGAAAACGGATTGCCAGAAGTTGCAGACAGTAACATTGATACGCAAATTACTTCCTATGGTAGAGTTCCAACGAACCAATCTTTAGTATATGCTTTTGATACGGAAGGAGGAGAAAGAGCGCAGCAAGATGCTGGATTCGATGGGTTAAAAAATACAGGAGAACAAGAATTTTTAAGAACGCTTGGACCTACTATTGATACCGACTTAATAAATTCCGAAGACCCTTCAGGAGACGATTATCAATATTTTTTACAAGCTCCAGGACCTAATATCGAAGATCGGTATAGGTTTTATAATGGTACAGATGGTGACTCGCCTACAGAAGTTTCCCAAACCGATAGAGGAAGAAGCGGACAACCTACTGCAGAAGATGTAAACCGCGATAATACAATGAATAGGATTAACCAGTATTTTGAATACACGGTAGATATAGATCCTAACAGATTAACACCAGAAACTAACCCTTTAATATTTGATACTCGAGAGTTTGTAGGGACAGCACTAGACGGAACCCCAATTCAATCTCAATGGATTCAATTTAGAATACCGTTATCTAATGCAGAAATTAGAAGGCCTGGTAGGACAGGTACTACAGATGTCGATAGAGTACGTAGACCGGTAGGAGGATCCGTAGATTTACGTTCTGCGCGTTTTATGCGAATGTATTTAACAGGATTTACAGAAGAGACCTTATTACGTTTTGGAACCTTAGACTTAGTTAGAGGGAACTACCGTAATTATGTAACAGAATCGGGTAATGGAGTAGACACAGAAGGGATAAATGAGCAACCAGTACTAAACTTCTCATCCTCTTCAATTAGTATAGAAGAGAACGAAGGTTATGTTACTCCTCCAGGAATAGTGAGAGAGCAACTAAATAATAACAATACCATCATTCAGCAGGACGAACGCTCTTTGGCGATTACAGTAGATGGCTTAAGAGCGCAAGATGCTAGAGCCGTCTCTAGAAATTTTACTGTTGATATGCGTCAATACGAAAATATTGAAATGTTTTTGCATGCAGAAAGTTTAGCTGCTAGTAATTCTCAAAATGGCGATTTAACAGCAATTGTTAGATTAGGGAACGATTTTACAGAGAATTTTTATCAAATAGAACTCCCTTTAGCAATATCAGAAACAAATAACTCAAATCCAGATATTGTTTGGCCAGATGTAAATAGATTAAACGTTCCGTTAAGTTTATTACAAGAGGTAAAAGCAAAGTCTACATCTAAAACAGGTATAGAAAGGCAACAATTAGTGTTTTTTGACGAAAATGCAAATGAAATTTCAGTATCACCTGCTAGCGGTGGCGAAGTTGTAACACCACCTACAGGAGAGGGTGATATAGGAAGAATTCGTGTAGGAATTAAAGGAAATCCAAGTTTTGGAAACGTACGTGTTATAATGTTAGGGGTTAAAAATGGTAAGGGAGCAGGAGATGTTTCTGGACAAGTTTGGTTTAACGAGCTTCGTCTTAGTGGACTTAAAAACCAAGGAGGTTGGGCTGCTGTGGCTAATATAGATGCAAATATTGCCGATTTTGCTAACCTTACAGTTACAGGACGTAGAAGTACCGTTGGTTTTGGAGGTATTGAACAAGGACCTAACGAAAGAAGTCAAGAAGATGTAGCACAGTACGACTTTACTACAAGTGTAAATGTTGGTCAGTTATTGCCAAAAAAATGGGGAGTTAAAATACCTGTTACTTATAGTAGAGGGGAAGAGTTGATTACCCCTCAGTACGATCCTTTAGATCAAGATTTAATTTTACAAGATGTTTTAGACGCTAGTCCAACTAAAGCAGAGAGGGATCGAAGAGAAGAACAATCTACCGATTATACAAAAAGGCAAAGTGTAAGTGTAATAGGTTTGCGTAAAGAGCGAACAGGCGATAAAAAACCTAGGATTTATGATGTTGAGAATTTTACTTTTTCAAGTACATATAACCAGACAGATCATAGAGATTTTGAAATAAAAAAATCGATAGATCAAAGTTTTAATTTAAATGGGACGTATAATTTTTCTTTATCTCCATTAGAAATTAGTCCATTTAAAAAGATTAAATACCTCGATAAAAAATCATTGAAATTCATTCACGATTTTAATATAAATCCAATCCCTTCGACAATAAGTTTTACCTCTGGTATTAATAGATCTTTTAATGAACAAGAGTATAGAGATGTAACCCTAGGAGCAGGAAACATTGGTCCAGAATCGTTACAACAGCGTAATTATTTGTTTGATTGGCAATATGCTGTAGGATTTAATTTAACGAAATCGTTGAATTTGAATATAAATGCAACGTCAAATAGAATTGTCCGAAACTTTATTAATGAAAGTGATGAGATAGATCGAAGCAATACTATTTGGGATGGTTTGTCAGACACAGGAATTCCAAATCAATTAAACCAAAGCGTGCAACTTAATTACGAATTGCCATTTAAAAAGTTTCCAGGGTTGGGCTTTATACAATCATCGTATTCGTATGCAGGAAATTTTCAATGGCAAAAAGGAAGTGAAGTTTTTAGAGGTATCGTAGATGAGACAAGCGGGAATACCGTAGATTTAGGAAATACTATTCAAAACTCTGGAGTTCATCAACTAAATAGTACGTTTAGTTTAGATAAACTATATAAAGAAATAGGTTTAGTAAAAAGAAAATCTAATACACGAAAGAAAAAGAAAAAGAAGAAAAAAAACAAAGAAGAATTAGAGAAAACTTTAGGTCCTAAAATAGCTCCAAGAACTATTGAAAATAGGAAGAAAAAAACAAACTCTAAAAAACTAAAGCCATCTATAAAAGCATACAACACTTTTGTAGGACTAGTGACTGCTTTAAAAAGAGTTACCCTAAACTATCAAAGAGATTCAGGTACAGTATTGCCAGGTTATACTAATGATATTGGATTTTTTGGAACGTTACAACCAACACCAGGGTTTACTTTTGGAAGACAGGCAGATGTAAGGGCAATAGCTGCAAGAGATGGATTTTTAACTAATTTCCAAGAGTTTAATGGGCAATATCAAAATAGAACTTCAGACCGTCTTGATTTTAGAGGAACAATAGATTTATTGCCAGGATTGAAAGTAGATGTAACAGCCAATCGTTCCAAAGCAGAAACATATTCGGAAAACTTTAGGATAGAAGATGGAAATCAATTTATTTCTCTCACACCTAACACTTTCGGGAACTTTTCAATCTCATCGTTACTAATTAAAACAGCGTTTCAAGGAAGTAGTGAAGATAGATCTAAAGCCTTTGACGACTTTAAGAAAAATAGATTAATTGTAGCAAATCGATTAGCAGGAGGAGCAAATACACCAAGAGGGACAGATCAAGACGGTAACCCAACGGCTTTCCCCGACGGATTCGGACCTAATAATCAAGCCGTATTATTGCCAGCATTTTTAGCGGCCTATTCTGGTAAAAGTGCTGATAAAATAAGTAAAGGAGCTTTTAGGGATATACCGCTACCTAACTGGAATATTCGTTACACAGGATTAATAAAAAAGAAATGGTTTAAAAAACGATTTAAACGTTTTTCATTAAATCATGCTTATCAATCTAATTATACGATTAATCAATTTCAATCTAATTTAAATTTTAACAATCCAAATAATCCATCAAATAGAGATGAGTCTGGAAACTTTATTAATGCGACGTTGCTTGGAAACATTAACTTAACAGAACAATTTAGCCCATTAATAAAAGTAGATTTAGAAACAAAAAGTTCTGTAAAAGTATCTACAGAAATACGTAGAGATCGTGCACTTTCATTTAGTTTTGATAATAGTTTGCTAACAGAAGTACAGGGGCAAGAATATGTTGTTGGTCTAGGCTATAGAATTAAAGATATAAGTTTTGCTACCCGTTTAGGAACAGGCAAAAAAAGAGTTATAAAAAGTGATTTAAACCTTAAAGCAGATATTTCTTTACGTCAAAATCAAACTATTATTAGAAACTTAGAGATAGATAATAGTCAGGTTACCTCAGGACAAAGTATATTTAGTATTCGATTTACATCTGATTATGCATTGAGTAAAAATTTAACAGCACTATTTTTCTACGATCATACGTTTTCAAGATTTGAAGTGTCAACTGCTTTTCCTCAAACAAATATAAGATCTGGTTTTACATTACGATATAATTTTGGTAATTAAGAGCTCTTTTTTAAATAAATTGCAGTCAATTTTTGAATTATAATACAAAAAAGAATAAAATGAACTTTCCAGAAAATTTAAGATACACAAAAGAGCATATTTGGGTAAAAATAGAAGGTGATACTGCTACTATAGGTATTACAGAGTTTGCACAAAGTGAATTAGGAGATATCGTATATGTAGATATAGAACAAATGGACGAAATAGTTGATGCTGATGAAGTTTTTGGAACAATAGAGGCCGTAAAGACTGTTTCGGATTTATTTATGCCTATTAAAGGTGAAGTTTTTGAATTTAATGAAGCCGTAGAAGATGAGCCTGAATTAGTAAATACTAATTCATACGATACAGGCTGGATTATAAAAGCGAAAGTAAATACGGATGTTTCTTTAGAAGCATTGCTAACAGCTACACAATATAAGAGCCTAGTAAATGCGTAAATTAGCGGTCGTTACAGCTTACATGTACACGCTATTAGTTATTGTAGCCTCTTTAGGGAGATTTGTACTTGGGATGTTTCCTAAAGGAGTAGCACATTCCGATAAAATAGCGCACTTTATTGCTTATGCAGGCTTTTCATTAGTTTGGAGTTTTTATTTTTTTAAGGCAAAAGAATATTCTTTTTTAAAAAGCGTACAAGTTTCTTTGCTGTGGAGTATTTTTTTTGGTGTTTTAATGGAATTTTGTCAATGGTTTTTTACTAATTATCGTCAGTTTGACTATTATGATATGTTGGCAAATAGTTTTGGAACGCTAATAGGTTTGTTAATTTTTAAAGTTTTTTTTGTGTTAATGCAAAAAAGACAACTTTAGAGTTTTAGAATAGTCAATAATTTAGTTATTTTTGAAACTCTTAATCATAAATAAGTTATGGAATTAAAAAAGAACCCTAAAGTAGACTTACGCAGTAAAAGTGTACTCTTTTTACAAGTAGGTTTGGTTTTAGTGCTATTGGTAACTTGGTGGGGTATAGAACATAAAACCTACGAAAAGCAGATAGCACAGGTAGAAGAAGTAGTTTATGTAGAGGAAATCGAAGAAGATATTCCAATAACTAAAGTGGTTCTTAGAAAACCACCACCACCACCACCACCACCACCTACTATTGAAATTATTAAAGTGGTAGAAGATGATGCTCCAGAACCAGAAACAGTTTTTGAAGAAACCGAAGTAGAAGAGGATGAAGAAATCCCTGAAGAAGTTCCAGATTTTGAGGCGGTAGACACAGGAGAAGGAGAAGAAGAGGAAATCGGAGATGTTCCCTTTGCTCTTATACAAGAAGCGCCATTATTTCCAGGTTGTGAAAAGGAAAAAGGGGCACTTGCTCGTAAAAATTGTATGAGTAAAAAGTTGGATAAATGGGTGCTGAAAAAGTTTAATACCGAATTAGGTGCAGAGCTTGGTTTATCGGGCATTCAAAAGATTTTTGTACAATTTAAAATTAGTAAAACAGGAGATGTAGTGGATATTAAGGCTAGAGCTCCACACCCAAGACTACAAAAAGAAGCACAACGCGTAATTGCATCATTACCTAAAATGAAACCTGCTAAGCAACGTAATAGAGCAGTAGGAGTTATTTACACTAAGCCAATTACTTTCAGAGTAGATTAATTTCTATATAATTAATATAAAAAACCCAACCGGAAGGTTGGGTTTTTTTATTGCTAAGAAGCATAATTGTTAATTACCTTTAGCTTAGTTGTAGAGAAGGTTTTTTAAGAGTATCTTTGCCATCCCCAAAAAGAGTCAATTATTTTGAGTACAGTCCAAGTTCAACAAGTAGAGAATTCTTTTCTTCAAGATTTTTACGCTCTTACTAAAGTGCGTTTAGCTATAAGTGTTCTTTTTTCTGCTATAGCAGGGTACTTATTGGGTGCTAATAATATTGAGGTTTTAAAACTAATAATGCTTTCTGTTGGAGGATATTGTATGGTGGGAGCTTCAAATGCATTTAATCAAGTAATAGAGAAAGACTTGGATAAGCTTATGAATCGCACTAAAAATAGACCTCTTCCGTCTGGAAGAATGTCAATAAATACCGCCTTAACTATTGCAATTGCATTAACAGTTATGGGGTTAACATTGTTGTATATGCTAAGTCCTAAAGCAGCTATGTTTGGTGCTATATCTATTTTTTGTTATGTAAGTTTATATACACCTTTAAAAACAAAAACTCCTTTGGCGGTTTTTGTGGGAGCAATCCCAGGAGCAATCCCTTTTATGTTAGGGTGGGTTGCAGCAACTAATGATTTTAGCATAGAACCGGGAACCTTATTTATGATTCAATTTTTCTGGCAATTTCCTCATTTTTGGGCTATTGGATGGTTTTTGTACGAAGATTATGAAAGAGGAGGTTTCTTTATGTTGCCTACAGGAAAACAAGACAGCGTTACGGCAAAGCAAATAATTATTTATACAGTTTGGACTATTTTGTGTTCAATAATACCAGTATTTGGTAAAACAGGAAGCTTGCATATTAGTTGGATTTCTGGTATGTTGGTGTTATTGTTAGGATTGTGGATGTTATATAAAGCAATTATTTTGTACAAAAGAAGAACAGCTAAATCAGCTAAAAACTTAATGTTGGTAAGTGTTGCCTATATAAGTGCATTGCAAATTATATACGTAGCGGATAAAATAATATCTCAATGGATTTAACAGAAGGCTCAGTACAGCAAAAAACGGATAGGGCAAAAAAGAATATGATGCTTTTTGCTATGATAAGTATGTTTATGACTTTTGCGGGATTAACAAGTGCTTATATTGTTAGTAGCGAACGAGACGATTGGATTATGGAATTTAATTTCCCAATAGCTTTTTACATAAGTTTAGGTGTTATCTTTTTAAGTAGTTTGTTTTTTTATTTATTTAAAAAAACAACGGTTGCAGAAAAATATTCTATGGCAACCTTATTTTATGTAGGAGCATTAATTACGGGGGTTGCTTTTGTGTTTTTGCAACTAAAAGGTTTTGGAGAAATTGTAGCTCAAGGGTATTATCCAACAGGAAGTGAATCAACAATATCTACGTCCTTCATTTATGCTATTGTTTTTATACATCTATTGCATATTATAGGTGGGATTATTGTTTTGTTGGTAGTAGGAATGAATCACTTTAAGAAAGTGTACTCCAAAGAAAATTATTTAGGAATAGATTTGGCAGGAATGTACTGGCATTTTGTAGATGCATTATGGGTGTACTTGTTTTGTTTCTTATTATTTACTAGATAATTTTTTAGAACAATACTAAATAAAAAAGAATTACTAAGGAATATTAAAATTCAACAAGTATAATTCCTTATTTTTGCGAACAATTAACGAATTATTACAAACTTCTATGGACTCAACTGTTATAGAAACAGGCACTGAAAATAGCGTATGGGGTGGAGGCGAAGGCGTTCAACCATTAAAGGCTAGTTATGGTAAAATGATGATGTGGTTTTTTATCCTCTCAGATGCTCTTACATTTTCTGGATTTTTAGCGGCTTACGGATTTTCTAGGTTTAAATTTATTAACTCGTGGCCAATTGCAGACGAGGTATTTAATCACTTTCCATTTATGCACGGGAAAGATGCACCTATGTATTATGTGGCGTTAATGACTTTTATTTTAATTTTCTCTTCTGTAACAATGGTGTTAGCGGTTGATGCAGGACACCATATGAAAAAAAGTAAAGTTGCGGTATATATGTTTTTGACCATTATTGGTGGAGCAATTTTTGTTGGTTCTCAAGCATGGGAGTGGAAGAACTTTATTAAAGGAGAATATGGCGCAGTAGAAACCAAAGGAGGGCAAATTTATCAATTTGTAGATACAGAAGGGCATAGGGTAGCATTAAAAGATTTTGCAAAAGTACTACCGCAAGAGCGTGTGCAGCACAAAAATAAGAATGGCATTTGGTACGAAGATGAAAAGGCATTACCTAGCTACTCTATAGAGGGTGTAATTAAAGGTTTCGAAGCTCATTCTAATCTATTAGTGCGTACTCAAATTTTAACAGAAAAAGGAGGGAAAACAATACTTACCAGGCAAGAGTCTTTAACAGAATTAAGGAAAAACGGTAAAGGGATAGTAGAAGGAGCTAATATGTATAAGAATGAATATGGTAGTCCATTATTTGCGAATTTCTTTTTCTTTATCACAGGGTTTCACGGTTTTCACGTAGTTTCAGGAATTGTTATAAATATTATTATTTTCCTAAACGTATTGTTAGGTACTTACGAAAAAAGAAAAAGTTATGAAATGGTAGAAAAGGTAGGGCTATATTGGCATTTTGTTGATTTAGTTTGGGTGTTTGTTTTTACATTCTTTTACTTAGTTTAATTTAGATATTTAATACAAAATGGCACAGGATACAGTACATCACGAGTCGCATACAAAAAGAATTTGGAAAGTATTTACAATACTTTCAGTAGTTACTATTGTAGAAGTAGGTTTTGGTATTTGGAAACCAGAATTTTTAAATACCATGTTTTTATCTATGAAGTTGTTAAACTGGATTTTTATCCTGTTAACAATTTATAAGGCTTACTTAATTACATGGGCGTTTATGCATATGGAAGATGAATCTAAAGGTCTACGACGATCTGTGGTATGGACAGGAGTTTTTTTAATAATATACTTATCGTTTATTTTGTTAACAGAAGGAGGATATGTATATGATGTATTTCAAAATGGACATAAAAGTTGGAATTTCTAACTAGTTAGATTTAAATACAAAATATCATAATACAAAAAAGCTTGAATTAATTTAATTCAAGCTTTTTTGTATTATGATATTTGAAAGGCTTATTCGGAATATCCAAAAAACTCTTATAAATACGAGGTTTTTGTCGTAAATTAAAGTAAATAAAAACAGCTATTCAGAGCTAAAAACGGGGTTTATCTTTTATATAATTTATGAAATAATAAAGAATAAGTGAGTTTCAGCATAAATTTTCGTTTTTATCAACTCAAGAAAATTTTGATGCTTTCTATACCCGTTTTTTACAAAGTGATTTAGGTAAAATATATGTAGCGATTCCTTGGGATTCTTTAGTAAAAAGTTTGAATATTAAAGAAAAGCAATTGGGTTCTAAAATGCTATTTAGCCCTAAAGGTAGAGTAGGTTTAATGTTTTTAAAATATTATAGTTATTGTTTAGACAAAAAAACAGATAGAGCAACTCTTTTAGAGGGTCGTTTGGGTAAAGAAAAAAGAATATTACCACCCCAAAAAAATGAAAGCTAAAACAAAAGCTATCGAAATACTTTGGATATTTTGGCATTCATACCGCTAATGCTCTAGAGATAGACAGAAGGATACAACATAGCTAAGCACAAATAGCATATTAAATTTTAAGAAACACCAAAAACAAGGGATTACTATGTTTTGTTAGTTCAAAAGTAAGCACTTTAGGAAAGTAGTGACCAAAAAAATGAAAATCTGAAATCTATCAAATCTTAGATTTTCTATAGGCATCTTTATGAAATAGCTTTATTTTCTGAATGCGCCTATTAAGGTATGTGTTTTTAGAAGCTATTAGCGTTTATTTATTGAAAATGAATAAATTAGCATAAATTTTGAATTTATCATTTTAGATTTTATGGAAAAGAATTGTTTGGAGTGTAATGAAAAAATTAAAGGCAGATCAGATAAAAAGTTTTGTAGTGATGCTTGCAGAAATACTTTTAATAATAATTTAAATAAAGATCAGACTAACTTAATTCGAAATACGAATAATGCTTTAAGAAAAAATTACAGAATCTTAAAAAAGTTAAATCCCAACAAGAAAACAAAAACCACCAAAAATAAAATGTTATCCAGTGGTTTTGACTTTACTGTGTTTACTAGTATTTATACCACTAAAATAGGGACAGTTTATTATTTTGTTTATAATCAAGGATATCTTCCTTTAGAAAAAGATTTTGTGGCTTTAGTAAAGAGAAGCTAACGCTTCCAATTTTGTGAATTCAAATGTAATGCAGCTATAATAATATCGTGCTGACTTATTTGTCCTACTAATTTTCCATTTTCTAAAACAGGAAACCTTTTGTAGGGGCTTTTGTGAAATTGCTCTGCAGCTTCAAAAATACTGGCGTTAGCGTCTATTGTTTCAACAATAGTGCTCATGTGTTTTTCTACTGTTTCAGAGCCCATAGGGATATTAAAGTATCGGCTATCACTTAAATTTTTCATACAGTCACTTTCAGAAATCATTCCGACTAATTCTCCTTTGGAAATAACAGGTCCTCCAGTAATTTCGTTACGTGCCAATGTTTCCATTGTATCAATTAGTTTGTCTTGAGGAGAGAAAGCTATTAAACTTTTAGACATGTAATCCGATACATTAATTTGTGCTTCAATTCCTTTTCCTGGTTTAAGTCGTTGACCTATAAAGTTGGTAAATCCCATAATAATTGATTATTGGTGAATACTAAATATACTAATAATTAACTATTTATGCGATTTATTAAGAATTTTAACATTGTTCAAGGTTAATATAATGTTCTCTTTTAGTTGAAAATAATTACTTTTAACTAAAAAGAAGTATGACTCCACAAATAGCAATAATGGGTTTAGGATGGCTTGGTTTGCCGTTATATACAAAATTATCTAGTTTAGGGTATGTTTGTGTGGGTAGTACTACTAGCGAAGAAAAAAAAGAATTTTTGCAAAAAGAAGGAGTTAAGGCTGTTGTTGCTAAATTTGAAGAAGGGGGTGTAGTGGGGAATATTCAATCCTGTTTAAAGGGGTCGAAAATACTTATTTTGAATACTCCACCAGGGTTACGTAAGGATCCCAAGAGTAATTACGTGGCAAAAATTGAAAAAGTAATTAACTATATTGAAAAATCTGATATAGAAAAAGTGCTCTATATAAGTTCGACTAGTGTTTTTGAAGATAAGGAAGACTTTCCTGAGATTAGTAATAAAACGATTCCTAATGCAACTTCAAAAGCAGGTCTTCAGATTAGGGAGGTGGAGAGATTATTGTTAAATAATACGAATTTTAAGACTACGATATTGCGTTTTTCAGGATTAGTAGATAATGATAGGCATCCAGCTAATATGATGAGTAAACGTTTAAAAGTGGGTAATCCTATGGCGCCTGTAAATTTGATTCATAGAAAAGACTGTATAGGTATTATTTCTACTATAATTAAGCAAAGTTTCTGGGGAGACATCTTTAATGCTTCTTACCCAAGTAATCTTACTAAAAAAGAATACTACGATGGTGTATGTACAAATTTAGGACTTTTAAAACCAAACTTTGATAAGTTTATTAAAAGTAAAGGTAAGTTAATAGATGGTTTGGAAACTTCAAAAACTTTAAATTATACGTATAAATACGTAGTATAAGAAATAAGTATTTAATTATATGTTTAGTAATTGAATCTGTATTTTAAGTTTATGTTAGTTATTGGGTTAATTATGTGTTGTTTAGTTTGGATATGGTAATTGTTATTAATTAATTATTATTCATAATCAGTTCAAACAACCCTTAAAAACGTATAAAAGCTTGTAAAAAAACCTTTTCAAGCCTATTTTTGTTTAGACTTTAATAAATATACTAATGGGAGGAATAATCCAATCTTCAATAGTAAGAAAAGTAGCCATGGCATTGTCTGGACTTTTCTTAGTTTTCTTTTTACTACAACATTTTAGCATCAACTTAGCCTCTGTGTTTAGTGAGGATGCTTTTAATGCGGCTTCTCATTTTATGGGAACCAATCCTGTTGTTCAATTTATACTTCAACCAATTCTTATTTTTGGAGTAGTTTTTCACTTTGTAATGGGGTTTGTGTTAGAAGCTCGTAATAGAGGAGCACGCTTAGTAAAATATGCTCAATATAATGGAGCTGCTAATGCTTCTTGGATGTCTAGAAATATGATTTTTTCAGGATTGGCAGTTTTAGCATTTTTGGGACTGCATTTTTATGATTTTTGGATTCCCGAAATGGTTCATAAATATGTGAAATTTGCTCCAGAAGATGCTACAAGGTATTATGCAGAAACTGTAGAGAAGTTTCATAGTCCCGTAAGAACAATATTGTATGTAATCTCTTTTGTGTTTTTGGCACTACATTTATTACACGGTTTTGCATCTTCATTTCAATCGGTAGGTGTAAATAATAAATATTCGACAAATATTCAAAAATTTGCAAAAGCTTTTGCTGTGGTAATCCCTGTAGGGTTTATTTTCATCGCTTTATTTCATCATTTCAACCACTAAAAAATTGCAATATGGCATTAGATTCTAAAATTCCAAAAGGTCCATTAGCTGATAAGTGGACTAACCATAAAAATAAAATTAACTTAGTAAACCCTGCTAACAAACGTAATATAGATATTATAGTTGTAGGTACAGGTTTAGCAGGAGGTAGTGCAGCAGCATCTTTAGCAGAACTAGGATATAACGTGAAAACTTTTTGCTATCAAGATTCACCTCGAAGAGCCCACTCTATTGCTGCTCAAGGAGGTATAAATGCTGCAAAAAATTATCAAGGTGATGGTGATTCTAATTATCGACTGTTTTACGACACGATTAAAGGAGGGGATTATCGTTCTAGAGAAGCCAATGTACATCGTTTAGCCGAAGTGTCGGGTAATATTATAGATCAATGTGTTGCGCAAGGGGTTCCCTTTGCTCGTGAATATGGGGGGCTTTTAGATAATCGTTCTTTTGGAGGAGTATTGGTTTCTCGTACATTTTATGCAAAAGGACAAACAGGGCAGCAACTATTATTAGGAGCTTACTCTGCAATGAATCGTCAAATTAATCGTGGTAAAATTCAAGCATATAACCGTCACGAAATGCTAGATTTAGTAAAAGTAAATGGGAAAGCTCGAGGAATTATAGCAAGAAACTTAATTACAGGAGAAATAGAGCGTCATGCAGCTCATGCGGTAGTATTGGCTACAGGAGGTTATGGGAATGTATTTTATTTAAGTACTAATGCCATGGGGAGTAATGTAATGGCAGCATGGAGAGCGCATAGGCGAGGAGCATATTTTGCAAATCCATGTTATACCCAAATTCACCCAACGTGTATCCCTGTTTCTGGAGATCATCAATCTAAACTGACTTTAATGTCAGAATCTTTACGTAATGATGGACGAATTTGGGTGCCAAAGAAAAAAGAAGACGCAATAGCTATTAGAGAAGGGAAACTAAAGCCAACACAATTGGCAGAAGAAGATAGAGACTATTATTTAGAACGTCGTTATCCTGCTTTTGGAAATTTAGTACCTAGAGATGTGGCGTCTAGAGCGGCTAAAGAACGTTGCGATGCAGGGTTTGGAGTTAACAAAACAGGAGAAGCTGTTTATTTAGATTTTGCAGCGGCTATCCAACGCTATGGGAAAGAAAAAGCGTTAACATCTGGTATTTCAAATCCAAGTGCAGAAAAAATATTGGAATTAGGGGAAGCTGTAATAGAAAATAAATATGGAAATTTATTTCAGATGTATGAGAAAATCGTAGATGAAAATCCATATAAAACTCCAATGATGATTTATCCTGCAGTACATTATACAATGGGAGGTCTTTGGGTAGATTATAATTTGCAAACTACTATCCCTGGTTGTTATGCAGCCGGAGAAGCTAATTTCTCAGACCATGGAGCTAACCGTTTAGGAGCCTCTGCACTTATGCAAGGTTTAGCCGATGGATATTTTGTTTTGCCATATACAATAGGAGATTATTTGTCAAACGACATTAGAACAGGTAAAATATCCACAGAAACACCTGAATTTGATGAAGCTGAAAAAGAAGTAAAAGAACGTATTGGAAAATTATTAAATGCTGGAGGAAAGTATTCCGTAGATTATTTTCATAAGAAACTAGGGAAAATTATGTGGAATAAATGTGGAATGTCCCGTAATGAAGCCGATTTAAAAGAGGCTATAGAAGAAATTGCAGCTTTAAGAAAAGAGTTTTGGCAAAATGTAAATGTACCTGGAACAGCAGATAGTTTAAATACAGAGTTGGAGAAAGCAGGTCGTGTTGCTGATTTCTTAGAATTAGGAGAATTGTTTGCTAAGGATGCTTTAAATAGAAATGAATCCTGTGGAGGACACTTTAGAGAGGAGTCTGTAGAACAAAGTGGAGAACAAAAAGGAGAAGCCCTTAGGGATGATGAAAACTTTATGTATGCAGCAGCTTGGGAATATAAAGGAGAGCCTAAAGAAGCCATATTGCATAAGGAAGAGCTGGTGTACGAAAATATAGAGGTTAAGACAAGAAGTTATAAATAATTAGTTTTTGGTTTTCGATTTAAAGTCTTCAGATAATACTGCAGAACAAAAACAGAAAACTATAAACCATAAACTAAAGAGATTATGAAGTTATTACTAAAAATTTGGAGACAAAAAGACGCTAGTGATAAAGGACAAATGGTAGACTATCCTATTGATGGGGTTGAAGAAGATATGTCTTTTCTGGAAATGCTTGACGTTCTTAATGAAAGCTTAATAAATAAGGGAGAAGAACCTGTGGTTTTCGATCACGATTGCCGTGAGGGGATTTGCGGAATGTGTTCATTACAAATTAATGGAGAGCCACATGGACCAGATAGAAAAGTAACCACATGTCAATTACATATGCGTATGTTTAACGATGGTGATACAATTACTATAGAGCCTTTTAGAGCAAATGCATTTCCTGTGGTAAAAGATTTAATGGTAGATCGCAGTGCTTTTGATAGAATACAACATGCTGGAGGATATATTTCTGTAAATACTTCTGGAAATACAATAGATGCAAATGCAATTCCTGTAAATAAAGATAATGCAGACGATGCCTTTAATGCGGCTACATGTATAGGTTGTGGTGCTTGTGTGGCGGCATGTAAAAATGCTTCAGCAATGCTATTTACGTCGGCAAAAGTATCTCAATATGCATTATTGCCTCAGGGTAAAGTAGAGGCTGTAGATCGTGTTAAAGCAATGGTTGCTCAAATGGATGCAGAAGGTTTTGGAAACTGCACAAACACAGGTGCTTGTGAAATAGAATGCCCTAAAGGAATTTCTTTGGAAAATATAGCACGTATGAATCGAGAATATTTATCGGCAAGCGTTTTAGGTTAAGGGCCTAAGAAATTATAAAAAAAGCCAGTATTGTAAAATTACTGGCTTTTTTTATAGTTTTTAGCTAATGTAGTGATGTGATTAGTTTTTATATTCCTTAACGGCTTCCACAAAAGCCAATGCATTAGCTACAGGAATATTTGGTAAAATGCCATGTCCTAAATTAGCAATGTATCTATCTTTTCCAAATTCGTTTATCATTTGAGTAACCATCCTTTTTATTTCATTAGGAGGAGATAGTAGACGTGACGGGTCAAAATTACCTTGCAAAGTAATTTTCCCTCCAGATAAATACCTAGCATTAACAGCAGAACAAGTCCAATCAACCCCTAGAGCAGAGGCTCCCGATTCTCCCATTTCTTTAAGAGCAAACCAGCATCCTTTTCCAAATGCAATAACAGGAATATCGTCTTTTAAAGCGTTAATAATTTGTTGTATATATTTCCAAGAAAACTCTTGATAATCTACAGGAGATAACATTCCTCCCCAGCTATCAAAAACTTGAATAGCATCTACACCAGCTATTACTTTAGCTTTTAGGTAAGCAATAGTAGTGTCGGTTATTTTTTGTAATAAAGTATGTGCTGCTACAGGTTGTTGAAAACAAAAAGCTTTTGCTTTGTCAAAGTTTTTAGAACCTTGTCCTTGCACCATATAACATAAAATTGTCCAAGGAGAACCAGCAAAACCAATTAAGGGTACGGCATTGTTTAGTTCTTTTTTGGTCATTTTAACAGCTTCTAACACATAACCTAATTCTTCTTCGATGTTAGGAACAATAACTTGGTCTACGTCGGATTGGGAGCGGATGGGTTTGGGTAACCAGGGACCAATACCATCTTTCATTTGGACCTCTACATTCATTGCTTGTGGAACAACCAAAATATCGCTAAAAAGTATAGCAGCATCTGTACCTACTTGGTGTATGGGCATTACGGTTATCTCGGTAGCCAATTCGGGTGTTTGGCAACGTGTGAAGAAATCGTATTTTGCTTTTAATTTCATAAAGTCTGGAAGGTATCTTCCAGCTTGTCTCATCATCCAAACAGGAGGACGCTCAACGGTTTCTCCTTTTAGAGCTCTTAAAAATAAATCGTTTTTAATCATTTTTTAAAGTATTTTATGGCTTTAATAAGCACATTTTCTACACTTGGTTTGCTTGCAATAGTATAATTTGAGGTGTATTCTCTTAATGTATTGGCGGTAGTTTCTCCAATACAAAAGCTGTGTTCGGGAATTGGATTTACTTTAACAAAACTGTTAACTCCAGATGGGCTAAAAAACAATACAGCGTCGAATTTTTTTTTATAAACTTTGGGGGTATGTACTGTTTTATATACAGGTATTTCTTTCCATTGTACTTTGTGTAAATTTAATATATTGGGTAGGGTATCAAGCCTGTCCAGGGCGCAAAAATAACTAAACTTCCCTATGTGTTCTTTCGTTATAATGTAGTTGCCTAATTCTTTGGCATTGTCCCCAGTATATACAACGTTAATGTTGTGTTGTTTAATAATTGTTTCTGTTCTTTTGCCAACACAATAAGCTTTTTTTATCTTTATATTGTTATCTAAAACAACTTTAACTCCTTTTTGGCTTGAAAAAATAGCTTGTTCTATCGTGGTATTAGGGATTGTAAAAGGAATAGCTTCTGTTGTTATAAAATTGGCATCTACCACAGCTAGATTTGCTTTTAACAGATGTTCTTTTTGAGAAATACTGAGTTTTTTTGTAGATAAAATAGAAATCAATCGTTATTTATTTATACGTTATTTATTTGCGATTTAATTTGCGTCATTAGTTCCTTTCCTCCTCGATTTAAAATTTCTTCCGCATATTTAATTCCAATAGATTTAGCTTCTTCTATAGTGCATTTTTTTGAGATACTTAGTTTCTGCTTTCCGTCAATAGAGAATAAAACTCCTTCAAAATGTACTATGTGATTTTTTATTTGAGCTAAAGCTCCTATAGGGGCCGTGCAGCCTCCTTCTAGTTTACGTAAAAAATCACGTTCTATGTGTACACAAATTTCAGTGTTTTTATCATTTAATTTGCTTAGAGCAGTTCTGCAATAATTGTCCTGCTCCATAGAAACTACAAGCATTGCACCTTGGGCAGGGGCAGGGATCATCCAATCTAAATCGATAGTTTCATTTGGTGTTAATCCAATCCTACTTAAGCCTGCTTTTGCAAAAATAGCTCCTTGCCAATTGTTGTCTTTTAATTTTTGTATGCGAGTATTTACGTTACCTCGTAAATCTACTATTGTATGCTTGGGATATTTATGTAGCCATTGTGCTTGTCTGCGTAAACTGCCAGTAGCTATTGTTGCTTTTTCTGTAGAAGGAGTGTAATTTTTATGAATTAAAATATCTTGTGTTTGGGCTCTTTTAAGTACGGCTGCTTCTACTATTCCTTTAGGTAGTAATGTAGGTACATCTTTCATAGAGTGTACTGCTATATCTACTTCGCCATTAATCATGGCAATATCTAAAGTTTTAGTAAATATTCCTGTTATTCCTAATTCATATAGGGGTTTGTCTAAAATTAAATCGCCTGTAGATTTTACAGGAACTAATTCAGATTGATATCCTAAGTTTGTTAGTTTACTTTGTACTGTTTTGGATTGCCATAAGGCTAATTCACTATCTCGGGTTCCTATACGAATTACTTTTTTCAATACTACAAATTTTGAAGTTGAAATACTTTTTGAATTAACTCAATACTATCGTTTGTACCATGCTGGTTTTCTCGAAGATGATGTGCTATTTGAGCGGTAATTTTTTGTATCATCTTATTACTAACAGCAGCGGCATCATCTACATTAAAATCTTCGTTTTTTTTGCAATGTTGCTCAATTTCTGCATCGCGTAAAATTGTTAGTTTTTGTTTTAATGCTTTTATGGTAGGGGCAAATTTTCTGGTTTCTAACCATGCATTAAATTCATCCATTACTTCATTAATAATTCTTTTAGCTTTAGGTATCTGTAATTGTCTATTTGTTAACGTATTGTCTGTTATTTGAGATAAGCTATCTAAATGTACTAGGTTAACATTAGGAAGTTCAGTTACATCGTCCATAACATTTCTTGGTACGGATAAGTCCAATATTAATAATGGTTTTTTAGTGTGTATTAGTTGTTTTGAAATAGTAGGGTTTTGAGCTCCTGTAGCTACAACTAAAATGTCGGATTGTTTAATTTCAGCTTGAATGTTAGCGTATTCTTTTACAATTAAATTAAATTTCCCTGCTATTTTTTCAGCTTTAGTTTTTGTTCTGTTAATAAGCGTAATATTCTTATTGGATGTATGCTTTATAAGGTTTTCACAGGTATTTCTTCCTATTTTTCCTGTTCCAAATAATAAGATGTTTTTATTGGATATATTTTCTACGTTTTTTAAAATATATTGTACTGAAGCAAAAGATACTGAAGTGGCTCCTGAAGAAATTTCTGTTTCATTTTTTATTCGTTTGCTAGCTTGTATTACGGTATTAACTAAGCGTTCCGTAAACGGATTAATCATTTGATGTTTTTTAGCCATGTGAAACCCTTTTTTTACTTGACTAATAATTTCAAAGTCTCCAAGGATTTGACTATCTAAACCCGTGCCTACTTTAAACAAATGTTCTACTGCTTTTGTGTTTTTATACACATACGCTACTTTTTCAAACTCTTCTACGGTACCATGAGTGTGCTCGCAAAGTAATTTTATTAATTGAAAGGGATGTTGAGCAAAACCGTGAAGTTCGGTTCGGTTACATGTGGAAATTACTAACAAAGACTGTATTCCTTCAGTTTTGGCTTGTTTTAGAATATTATTTTTAGCTTCTTCACTGATGCTGAAATTTCCACGTACTTCTAAATCAGCTTTTTTATAGCTAAGTCCAATACTAAAAAAGCTAGTTCCTTTAGCTCGAAGGTGGGGCTCCATATGGGGGTTTTGCAATTTAATACAAAAGTAGTGGGTAAACTATTTCAAAAATAACGCTAAAAGATTAATAAATACCGATAGGCACTTTTTTAAGATGTTTTGTATTTAGATGTGTTAATTTGTATTACTCAAAGCTAAGAATAGCATATATTTGAAGTGTAAAATAGATTAATAGTATAATGTAAATTCCGTTTATTATGGAAATTATTTCAAAAAACATCGCCGAAGGGTTAATGGATGAAATTAAGCTAGAGGAGCATTTTCGTATTTTAAAATTCCAAAATGATACTGATATTACACAAACTGTAGTTCGTGAAATAGATAGTAGTTTTATTCAATTTCATTATGCCATAAAAGGTAGTGGGATTTTTAATTTTAATAACGGTTCTTATGCGATGCCTATAAGGGAAGAAGCTTCATTATTGCTCTACAATCCTACTAGGGAACTGCCAATGAATCTTCAAATAGAGCCTAATTCGTGGATGATTACTTTGTTGGTTTCAATTAAAAAATTTCATAGTTTATTTTCTATGGAAGCTAATTATATTCCATTTTTAAGTGAAGAAAATAGGGATAAGAAGTATTATTCTGATATGGCTATTTCGCCTTCTATGGCGGTAGTCTTAAATCAATTAATGAATTTTAATGTTCATAGCTCTTTGAAGCAACTTTATTATAAAGCAAAAGCTTATGAATTATTAAGTTTACATTTTAATAAGCCAGAAGATGCCGATGTGGAGCAATGTCCGTTTTTAGCAGACGAGATCAATGTTCAAAAAATAAAAGAAGCTAAAAAAATTATTATTAATCGTATGGTAGAGCCTCCAACGTTGCAAGATTTAGCTTTGGAAGTAGGGCTTTCTTTGAAAAAACTGAAAGACGGATTTAAGCAAATTTACGGTGAGCCTGTGTACACGTTTTTATTTGATCATAAAATGGAATTAGCATGTAAACTTTTAGCAGAAGGTAATAACGTGAATGAAGTGGGGTTGAAAATAGGGTATAGTACCTCTAGTCATTTTATTACAGCTTTTAAAAAGAAGTTTGGTACTACTCCTAAAAAATATGTAAGTTCTTTAGTCTAAGTATTATTATTTGTGGTTACTGGGTGTGTAATTTAAACCTTGTCCAAGGTTTAAAGCGCAGGCTTCTGGGAACTAGCTCCCAGAAGCCTGCACTTTGGTTGCTAAATCGAGCGTTACTCGATCCCCAGATTTAATGTATAATCTCTGGACTATCAAACTCCAATTTTGCATTGGACTAGTCCATTTTTTTTCTTTTTTTATTTTGCCCACAGGCAGATAAAAACAAAAAACAAGTTAGTATAGGTATTAAATTTTTAAAAGATGTCATTCTTATTTATCGTATGATTTCTAGCTTATTGCTTCCTTTAGGTTTGTGAAGGAATAAAAATCTATTTCTTTTATATTTATAGCTTTGTCCACCTTTTATTTTCTCAATACCATAATTTAATGGTGAGCTACCACGCTTTTCTAAACTTTTTAAGGTGACAATTTTATTATTTCTAGAATATGAAATTTTATATTTGTCTAAAGGGAATTTTTCTTTGAATTCACTATCGAAAGTTATTGTAAAATCTTCGATTCTATCTTTTAACTCATCTGAATTTTGGTCATTATAGTAGACAGCTTTAAAATAGTCTTTTTCCCTTTTTTCTATTAATTCGACCCATGCTTCTTCATCTTGATTATTTATAACATTAGCATAGTTTTCATAAAAGGTTAATATTTCTTTTTCTAA
>CALLUJ010000061.1 GCA_938011245.1 uncultured Aquimarina sp.
ATTAATAGAAATCAAGAGCAGAAAAGCCCTCGATTTAATGAAAAAACGCCTACAATTGAAAAGATAAGTTCTAAAAATATCAAAAAATGACGTTGAAATAAATTAACCTAATATCTGATTAACTTTTGCAACGGTCTTGATAAGTATATTAAGGAATTAATTTAATGTTGATATTATTTTTTGGACAATCACCTTAGAAGGAATATCACTCATAACTTTTTCATAACCTTTTGGGAATTTATTTCCGTAGATAGAAGTAGGTATTTTAGGGTATTTATCTAAATTGGATAATATATTATTGTTATCCAGTTGATTGTAAGGATTAAATCCCGCAAAAGGGTGGGTAATCCCCCAAATAATAATTAAAGGAATGCCGTACATTGCAGCTAAATGACCGTTACCGCTATCCATAGATATCATTACATCTAGGTTCGAAATAAGATGTAATTCTTCTTCAAATTTTATTTTACTAGCAATAGAAATTACGTTTTGATGGTTCTGCTCTATTAAATTTAGAATTTTAGTTTCTTTTGCGCCACCACCAAATAAAATTATTTTATAATTATTTGTTTTATCTAGAGCATTTATAACTTCTTTTATTAACCTTAAAGGGTATGTTTTTCCTTTGTGTTTTGCAAAAGGAGCTATTCCAATCCACTTTTTACTATTATTACCTATAATATTTTGAGCTTCTGTAGGGAGTGTCTGTTTTTCTAAAATATATTTTTTAGATGAAATATCAAGTATATATCCAAGTGTTTTAAAGGTGTCAACATAACGTTGATGAGTGCTTTTTAGAGGTTTAAAAATTTTGTTTTCCCATCGAGTTAATGCCTTTTTTTCTTTCCGCCCCTTATCCATTTGTACAAATGGAATCTCAGAAAACAGTAATAATTTTTTTAAAATTTGAGTTCTTAATACGTTATGTAAATCAACAATAGCGTCAATACCTTCTTGTTTTAATTCTTGCGAAAGCTTTCTAATGCCTAAAATTCCTTTATGTGTAGTTTCGGTTTCAAAAATTTTAACTTTTACATTAGGGATGGTTGTAAAAAAAGGTGTAAAAAAAGCTTTCGTAAGTACGGTTATTTTAACTGTTGGATAAGCTTCCCTAAATGCAAGTAATACAGGAATAGTCATAGCAACATCCCCCATTGCGGAAGAACGAATTACTAGTATGTGGGAGAAGGGCGGAATCATAAATTATTGTTCTATTTTAGGTTAGTGAGTATTTTATTATCTAAAATAGAGACATATTTATTTTTGATTTCTTAAAACAGGATTAAGCTCATCGTCATTATACATTTTCATTTGTTTGTACACTTTCATGTATTTATTTCCGGATTTAATATCTACCAAAAGTTGTTCAATAGCCGTTGATAAATCAATACGTTGGTCTAATAAAATGTCCAGCTTTTTTTGGCAAGCAGCTTTGTGTGCTTCGGAAGCATCTACTCGAGTAGCTTCTTCCTTCATATGATATACTTTTAACGCTAAAATAGACAGTCTATCAAATGCCCATGCAGGACTTTCAGAATTAATAGTAGCAGAAGCTTTTGGAGTAATGGTTTTAAATAAATCTAAAAAGTAACCATCCAAATATTCTACCATATCGGTGCGTTCTTGGTTAGAAGCGTCAATTTGACGTTTTAAAGTTAATGCAGCAATAGGGTCTATTTGAGGATCACGAATAATATCTTCATAATGCCATTGTACGGTATCTATCCAACACTTTTTGTATAGTAAATGAGAAAACAAATCGGTATTGCTAGAATAAGGATTAGAAAACTCTTGATTTACAGTGTCTATTATATGGTATTGTTTTATAACTTCTTGAAATATGGTATTGGCCTTTTCGGTAATCATTTTATAATTGTTTAAGGCAAATATAAAGTTTTTAGTGGTTTGGTTGTTGTGAAACATTTTGAGGTTTACTATTTTTGTATAGTAATTAAAGTCTTTTTAGGATTATGAAAAAGTTATTAGAAGGAATTCAGTATTTATTTGAGGAAGTTGCTTTTGGACCATTAAATGCGCTAAGAGATTTAGAATTAGAAAATTGGTGGGCAGCTAGTACGTTTAATTGGATTTTTATGAGTATTGGAATGGTAGCATTTGTGTACTGGATGCTACAATTAAAAAAATATAACGATAATGACGAGGAAAGAAGATATGTAGTTTCGCACTCGTTTTTAGCGGAAGATAAGCAGAAATAGTTTTATATTTATATTGGTAAAATAATAGAGAAGCCCTCAATTTCATAAATTGAGGGCTTCTCTATTTGTAAAAACTTAATAATATACAGTTATAAATAAAGCCCTTGTTCTTTTCAAATAACAAGGGCTTTAAAAAAACGAGCTAATTAGTTATTTAATTTGTAGGCTCCCCTATAATACGACCTATAGCACTGCTAAGAGGTTGAGATATTACAGGACAGTTAATAATAGCTCCTGTTGGAGTTAAAGCACTTGACAAAGTATTAATTTGTCCAGGTAAGTCAGAATTATTTCCTCTAAAAGGAACTAAAGTACCGTCTGCTAAAAGATTATTAATTTGACCAAAACTTTTTAATATTACACGTTCATCGGCAGGTACTGTAAATTCAGTAATATGTGCATCCCACATTGGTGCATATTGGGTGTTATTTGGATCGATTGGGAAAGTATTTGTAGGGTCATTTACCTGACGATTACTTGAAGAAGGCGTATTTAGACCTTGGAAACCATCAGGATTGTTAGCCGATGGTAATACTCCATTAGCTGTTGGACTAAAAGGTAACATTGCTCCACCAGGAAAGGCTCCAAAAGTTGGGATTTGGTTCAATTTAGGAGCTAAAACCCCTAATTCAATAGTTGCTGGTCCAGGAGCAGAAGTATCTGTTACAATATGGAAATAATAAGCTCTTCCATCATGCCATCCATCTAATAATTGTAATACTACAGCAGCCCCGTCACGGTCTAAGTTCGGATTGTCTTGGTTGTCTTGTTGTTCATTAGTAGTACCATTTCCATGTGGTATTCTATCGTGAAGTCCTGTGCTATTTGCCATTAATTGAGCGTTAATTACAGTACCACTTGGTAATACTACATAAGAAGACCAATTCTCATCCGCTACAGCACCCGGAATTACCTCTGCAGGAGGGAAACTAAATAATTCTACTCTATCTCCATTAGCAGTAGCAGGGGCACCACCAGGAGTTAAAGACCTTTTTGGAGAAAAATCTACAGACCCTTCAAAAATTAATCTTCCGTCTTCTGTCCAAGTACCAGTTTGTGTACCTTGGCCGTTAGTAGCGGCTGCCATCCTTGGAGCATATATAATTCCTAACTGTCTAGCTTGTTCTCTATCTGAAGATTCAGTAATTACATAATGAGCTTCTCTACGTGTTCCATCCGCTAAAGTTTCCCACCCTTTGAATAAAGGTAATCTTACGGTAGGTCCTTCTGGGGCTACATTTCTATCTAAGCGATAATCAAGACCTAATACGCTTGGTATAAATACATTTTCATCAGCTTCAAATGTTAATGCAGGATTCTCTGCATTGTAAGGTGTACCACCATCCGCAGCAATACTTGCTAAAAGTAGGTTCGCTTCTTGGACAGCTATTGGAGTTTCTGTTGGTACTTGTGGACTACTACTATTGTCGTCATCGCTGCTACAGCTAGCAAATAGTATACCTGCTACTAAGGCTCCTGTAAACAATAAATTTCTATTTTTCATGATTGTAAATTTTATATTGAAATAATTATAGCAGGCCTGCAAAATAATTATTACTAATTCTTTTTACTTAGTGTTTTACGAAAAAGGAAACTTACGATAATGTCTTTAAAGGAAGTGATTTTTATATAAAAAATAGAGTTTAGGATAGATAATCTTTTATTTTTATTTTAAATTAATATTATGTAAATCAGTTAATTACAAATTAATATTTTATTTAAAATTATAAAATTTAACATTGGAAATAATTTTAAAAAAATAATGAAATTGAAAAAAATAAACTTTAGAGAATGATTTTAAATGTTAGTTATATTACAAATTAATTAGTGTAATTTATATTCCTACAGAAGTGATTTTGCTCATTTTTATTATTTGATATTTAGTATTATGTTTTGAATTTCTGTTTGTTACTTTATTTGCGCTTTAATTATTCGTATAAACGTATTTAAAATAAGTAGAATTTTTTACAGTTGGTTTAATAAGTTTTTTTAATACTCTAAAAAGTTAAAGTATTACTTTAGAAACGATTCTTGAAGTATTTTTTCATTTGTTTATAAAGACTAAGTTTAAATGTGTAAAGCAGTGTATTAGTTATTTTACCTTCTCTGGTGTTTTGGTAATAATAAAGCTTAAGACTACTTAAATAATACAATTTTCGGTTATTTTTTTTCGTATATTTAATTTATAGGTCGACATAGAGAAATAGAAATAAAAGAATATTAATAATCTTTACTACGCAAAGAACAAAACAAGAAAAATGTACTTAGAATACAATCGTTATTTCATATAAAATTGAATACCTTTTCCACTCAAGAAGACTTGGCATCTCATTTAGGTTATGGAGTACGCAGTATGGAAAAATGGCTAAAATTATATAAGGATTTCGGATTAGAAAAAATGCTATTACCAAAAATACAAACACGTAGACGCCTTATCAGCAAATAAGTTCATGAAGGTTTATTAGAACGCTTAGAAGATCCAAAAAAAGGTTTTCATAGTTATGTATAAGCTATTGAGTGGGAAAAACAGACCTATGGAGAAACTTATAAGTATGATACTTTAAGAGAGTATATGATTGAATTTTTTGGAACTAAAATCAAGCGCTCTAGAAAATCTCATATCCATAAATCAGAAGAAGTTACGGCTGAGTTTTTAAAAACTTCCAAATACGCTAAAACAAGTTAGAGATAGTCAAAATAAAAACACTTTTAAAGATTGTAATTTGTACTTCCAAGATGAAGCTAGATTTGGCTTAATGACTCACTTAGGAAGTATGATTAATGCTAAAGGAGTAACTCCCCAATAGTACACTTTAAACAGGAATTTAAAAACACCTATCTCTATAGCAGTTATTCTCCTATAGACGGAGATTCTATAGTATGTGAGATGAGTAGTGTAACCTCTAAAGTTTTTGAAATTTACTTAAGAGAACTTTCCAATCATAGACCCAATCAATATAAAATAGTCATTATAGATAATGCTAGATTTCATACTACTAAAAACATCCAAATACCAAAAAATATTAAATTGATTAATATCCCTCCTTACACACCAGAACTTAATGCTTGTGAACAAATATGGAAATATATCAAAGATTGTTTCAAAAACAGAAGTTTTGACTCCTTAGAACATTTAAAACAATGGGTAAAATCAATTTGTTGCTCAAATGAAAGAAGAAACTATAAAATCTATTGTGAGTAATCATAATTATTTAAATATCTTTTTACGAATATTTTGTCCGTAAATTGTATAATATAAAAGATAAAAGACCGTTGCAAGGAATTTTCAAAAAAATACAGAATTCCTTATCTTTAAATATGGAATTAATACAGCAGCCTACTTTAGCCGATAGTATTTGTGATTTACGGACACGAAAAATAAAGAAGACTTTCTTCACCCA
>CALLUJ010000062.1 GCA_938011245.1 uncultured Aquimarina sp.
ATACTTTTTGTTGCTGCGCTCATTTCAAAAACAATAGTAAAAGCTTTACCTAAGCCAAATTTTACTTTATGAAATAAAGTGCCAGTTGTAGGACTTTCAATATGGTGACATGAATTACAATCTCTAGCATAATTTGAACTCCGAATCGTATGCTTTAGATCTCCGCATTTGTTAGCTAATATTAACTCTAAAATTAAAAAAATGGAAAAACTTTCAGCGAAACAAACGCCCCAAGTATGAAAGATTCCCAAAAAAATTGGGTACAGAATGCATTTCACAATACTTGTTGTGTAAGATTGTCATACATTTTGAATCATAACTATAGGTCATAAAATAACCAAATCTCATATTAGTGATGCAGGCTTAATTTATAGAGATTCAGTTACAGGAAAAAATGGAAAATATCTTTTTAGAGTGACTAATATGAGTACATACATTAATGATCGTTATGGAAAAGCAGATCATATTTGACCTTCTAACAAAAAAGAATTCAAGAGATGAATTTTAGAAAACTATCAGCAATAAAAAAGGTACAATTCCAAATAACATTTACTAACAATTTGTATAGCGCATAGCTAACCCTACCAGAGTTATTAAAACATTATGCAAGAACCGTTAAAAACATTGCATAACCTAAAGGGCTCTATTCAATAACTTAACGCAACAAATCTTAAAATAATAGATTTGTAAAACGAGTAAAAAACATAGACGACTTTCTCTTACCGAAAGAATCGAAATTAAGACATTTTTAAACGAAGATAAATCCAAAGCCGGCATTGGCTAAAAAAACTCAACAGGTCTCGCTCTACAACCTCTAAAGAAATTAATAAATGGTTTGTAAATGGAGAGGGTAAATGTGATGCTAAAATTGCAGACTGGTATGCTAAAGATGACTACGCTAACAAAAGAAATCTTAATAAAATATCAACTCATAAAAGTTGATGATTCACAATAAAAAAGCCTTTATATATTACAAAGTAATAAATAAAGGCTGTTATAAATTTATTAGAAATTCTACAATTATGAAGCTTTTTTGTTTTGCCTAGCTAACTCTATTAAATCCACATCATTACCCAAAAGTACTTCTGTTGGATTAATTCTCCCTTCTTCTGGTCCATTTTCTAACTTTAATACTCCTCTAGGGCAAACTGCGGAACACACCCCACAACCTACACAACTCGAACGAACAATATTTTCTCCTTTTTGGGCATAGGAACGAACATCTATTCCTTGCTCACAATAAGTAGAGCAATTTCCACAAGAAATACACTGCCCTCCATTTGTTGTAATTCTAAATCTTGATTTAAAACGTTGTACTAATCCCATATAAGCTGCTAAAGGACAACCAAACCTACACCATACTCTATTACCTAGTATTGGGTAAAATCCTGTTCCAATTACTCCTGAAAAAATAGAACCTATTAAAAAACCATAACTACTTTGTACGTCGTAAGCAGATATTCCTAGGAATAATACTTTCCAGCTCTCTATTTCTGCAAAGTAAATGTACAGTGTTAAAGCTGTCATAAATATTGCAAAAGCCAGTACTCCATGTATTAACCATCGTTCTACTTTCCATGAAAACAACGATTTACTAGATAATTGACGGTACGGATCTCCTAGTGTTTCTGCTAAACCACCACAACCACATACCCAAGAACAATACCATCTTTTTCCATAAAAATATACCATTACTGGAACTATTACTAATGTAAGAATTATACCCCATACAAACATAAACATTCCTATTTCGCCTTGGCTCATAAGACTCCAATCCTTTCCCATATCAAAAAAGAAAGAATAATTTAATGGCCATGCATTTTTAAAATCGAACCAAGGTTTATTAAAAGCTACTAAAATTTCTGGAATTAAAAATGCAAAAGCTACTTGAAAAAATAAAACTACAGAGGTCCTTACTAATTGATAAGCATTGTGGCGGTATTTTATAAACATTCGTATTGCAAACACCGTCATTACAGAACAATACATAAATCCATACAAAAACCATTGACTTGCTGGATTTCCACTTAAAAATTTACTTATTCCATCTACTGCCAATATTGGATTTACAATATAGTTAGGAAAAAAGTATAAGAATATATAAAATGCAATAAAGAAAAAGGCTGTTATAAATCCTAAAACACCTCTATTAGTTGCACTGTGCTGAAATATCCCATTGTTTTTAATTCCTTCTGGACCTAATAATCTAAAGTCTGGTAGAAAAACTAACAATCCACCAATAATAGCTAATCCAAAGGTTAACAGAAACCAAAGCCCTGTGTTTTCCACAAACCAGCCTTTAGCAGAAGATTTAACTAACGGAAAAATAAGTTCTTTAGAGGTCTTATTCCATTTAATTTTTATCACTTTATTCCAATCAATTTCAGATTGATTTTTATGGAATCCATTTGATAGCTCTGCATTTTCTATAATTGCATGAGATAAACTCCAAGCACTCATCTCCTTATTAACTATAGCTTTATTTATGTTTTCTATAAAAACTTCACTTTTAATCCCTTTACTTTCTGTCCACTCCTTAAATATCTCTGGAGTTACTTTATAACTCCCTAAAAATATACTTCCTATAAAGAAAATAAAACCCGTGAAGGCTAGGAAATACCCTATGTTTTTTATTGCTTTCATTATTATGTTCTAAATATATATTATAAATACTTGATTATGCTTTTGCAAAAATACGTTTCCAACTCTTCTTTAATGGCTTCAAATTGGTACCATTTTCTGCATTAAATTTTTCCAAAATCTCCTCTTCATTTTGACTATAAAATTCTGGATCAAAATTAGCATCTTTCAAATGCTTCAAAACATACTCAACATCTTGTTTTTCGGTAAGCCACTTATCAAACATTTCGTGCCTCATACGAATACCAAAAGTATTAATCCCAATAAATTCTTTGGTATTTTTATCGTAATTTATGTGAATACATTTTTTTCCTTTAGCATGTTCCCAATAAAATCTAGCTTCATTTTCTCTTGGCTTTGCCCATATCCAACCATAAGTTTGATATTCAATATCTAAAAATTTAGCACTATTAAACCAATGTCCTGGATTGTACATCGTCGGGGTTCCGCATATAGTTCTAGCTAAAGCCTCTGCCATCATTCTTCCTGTGTACCAAACAGCTTCTATTGGTCGTCTTTCTCCAATAGATTCATGCTGTTCTGCACAATCTCCAATAGCAAAAACATCTGCTATATTTGTTTTTAAATATCTATCTACCTTAATTCCTCTTCCTATTTCAATAGGGGTTTCTCTTATAAAATCAATATTTGGAGAAACTCCTGCTGTTAATCCAACTACATTACATGGGATTTCTTCTCCTGTTTCTTGAATTACAATACTTTTAACCCTTCCTTTTCCATCATCTTTAATTTCTTTAAGATTAACCCCTAATCTTAAGTCTATATGGTGCTCTTTTATATGCCTGTTAATCATTTCTGACTCTCCAGAAGGAAGCACTCCATTCCAAAAACTATTTTCCCTAACTAAAAAGGTTACAGGAATATCTCTAGATCGTAACATTTCTGCCATCTCAATACCTATTAAACCTCCTCCTACAATTACAGCATGCTTACATATATCTTTATTAGGAGCATTCTTTTCAAGCATTTCCAAATCTTGTTTAGAATACATTCCTTGTGCTCCATCTAAATCTTGACCTGGCCATCCAAATTTATTTGGTTTAGATCCTGTGGCTAAAACTAACTTATCGTACGTCATAGTACCACCTTCTGCAAAGTGAAGTGTCTTTTTATCGGTCTCTATCCGCTCCACATAACCTTGCTTTAAATTAATTCTATTTTTTTTCCAGAACCAATCTTCATAAGGCTGCGTATTTTCAAACTTCATATGTCCCATATAAATATACATCAGTGCTGTTCTAGAAAAGAAATACTCTGATTCTGCAGAAATTATAGTAATACGATGATTTGAAAGTTTACGTACATGCCTTGCTAAGGTAACGCCGGAAATACCATTTCCAATAATTACAATATGTTCATCCATAGTTAATAGTGTTGTAGCTAAAGTGATTTAAATTACAATTTATATCACACTCCGTCGCACTTTTTTCTCCTTTCCTAACACAACCCTTCTTATTTATAAAGAATTTAAAAAAGGCTCCTAGCTCAAAAACTCAATCATAAGCTAATATTTTACAAAATAAAGTTTGAAACCGTATTGTTTTTTAATATTTTAAATAAAAACACAACCATTACATTCTATTTCTGTAACAAGATTGCCTATTTTATTTTCTAGTTTAGACTCTATTTTAACACTTAACCAATAATTACAATTAAACAATTAGATAACAAATATTTTCTAATTGTTCTGTAAAATAAATAGTTATTATTTTTTATAAAATTATCTTACGCAAATAGTAATTATAATTTAAATTATTCGACTGCTTACACAAAGTACGATATGAAAACTATTTTAAACATTTGCCTAATTAACATTACTTTATTAATAAACATTAATGTTGCTGCCCAATCGGAGTTTTTAGTAAAAAGCTTAGACTTTGTAGGTTTAAAAAAAACTAAAGCTCATTTTTTAAGCAGGATTGCCAAAGTTAAACCTGGTTTTACAGCAGATAGTCTTAAAGTTAAAACGGACGTTGAGCGAATTAAGCGTTTAGATGGTATTGCCCATGCCGATTACCAAATACAAAAAGAAGCTGATGGATATAAAGTAATTTATACGATTAAGGAAAACTTTAGTATTATTCCTGGGTTTAGAGTTGGAGAGGCTAATGATGGTAGTTTTGCTTATAGGATTTCTGCATTCGAATTTAACGGATTTGGAAGAAATATTATTTTTGGTGGTTTTTTTAATAGAGAAGTTTTTAATGGGTTTGGTGCTTTTGTAGAACACCCTTATTTGTTTACAAACAAATTAGGTCTTGGTCTTAACTATACCGACGATACTTCCCAACAGCCCATTTATTTTGACTTAGATAATCCCGATAACCCAACAAATTATGCCTATACAAGGCAAGGTCCAGAAGCTACTATTTTTTATGAGCTAAATTTTAAAAATCGTTTCGAATTAGGTTCTAAAATTTTTAAAGAAGAATACTCTTTAATTACGGGGGATCCAGACAATGAAGGTCTAGAAGGTTTGGTTCCTGAACCAAACGCTAACAAAGCCTTTCTTAGAGGTTCGCATGAGTATGTAAATATCGACATTCAATATCAGAATCAATCTGGATTTAGAAACTTTGCAGATGTTACTTATTTTATTGGTGGTGAAGGTGCTTTAAAAACTGAATATATTTTAAGTAATACCACACAGTACTTTAAACGTATTGGAACACAAGGGAATTTAGCAACTCAAATTCAGCTACGGTATAGCAACCCTACAGATAATTCATTTTTTGTACCAATAACTATTGACAACCAGTTAAATACGAGAGGTGCAGGAAATACTATAGATCGAGGTACTTCTAGTACCACTTTAAATACCGAGTATAGACACACCTTATATGAGAAAGGATGGTTTGTCGTACAAGGAAATGCTTTTACCGATATTAGTAGTATCCAAAGAACTAGCACCGATTTTATTGATCAATTTTCTTCTGACTCTCTACGAGTTTATTCTGGAGTAGGTGTTCGCTTAATTCATAAATACATTTTTAATGCTGTATTACGATTCGATTATGGAGTAAATATTAACAATAACGGAGACAATGGTTTTGTCTTTGGTATTGGACAGTATTTCTAATCTTCATGTCTCGATTACTATTATAAAGTATTGTTTAATCTAAGATTGAATATAAAAGAACTTCTTAGTAATTTTTTAAAATTTTAAATACATTTTCCAGGTGTATTACCGAATGGTATAAATTATACAATACAGACTTATTATTTGATTTTCTTATAATAATATCTCTCTAAATGTTCTGTAGAAGCTCCTAACCATTTTTTTAAATATAACATCCAATAATGATATTGTAGTTTTGCAATTCCATTATCGTAATACCTTCGGGAAGAAGAAATAATCTTCTTTCTAATTACAATAAAAGCACCCCTCTTATATAAACTTCTTATTAAAGAAAAGTCTTCAAAAATAAAGTGGTTTTCTGGGTATTTTCCTAATTCATAAAACATTCCTTTTTCAATAAATAAAGATTGATCTCCTCCTCGAAAAAACTTTACATTAAATTGCGTAAACCACCCTGCTAATTGCAACCACGGATGATTAGAATCAAACTTCAATTGAAAACACCCCGCCTTATCTCCATTTAAAATGGCTTTTCTTATGTATTTATCAAAATGTTTTGGAGGATAACTGTCTGCATGAAGAAAGTATAATATATCCCCTACAGACTGATTTGCACCACAATTCATCTGTAAACCTCTTCCTTTTGAAGAAGAAATTAAACGCACATTATCTATTTTTCTAACAATTTCAATAGTACCATCTGTACTACCCCCGTCTATTACAAGATATTCTATTAAATTATTTTGATTACTATTTTTTAGCAAATGAAAAAGCAACTCTTTAATGTGAGTTGCTTCATTTAAAACGGGTATAATTACTGATATTTTCAAAACACATTATTAATTCTTACTCTCATTTAAGCTCCAATCGTAAGGCTTATAACCTTTATTTTTTTGATCTCCTATAGGCACATTGCTATATTGGTTAATAAAATTAGTTACAGACCCAAAAGTCTCTTTAAAATCTTTTTTATACCAATCAAAGATACGCGAAACATTAACTGTATAAGTTGTTATTGTATTATAGAATTCATGGTTTATAAACTCTTTAGCTTGTCTGTCTAGTAACTTAAGTAAATTTTGAGATGTATAAGGAACTTGAATTAATCTAGGACATGACCTTGATGCACAATTTATTGCAAAATGAATTCTAGGCTCTTTAAATCCTCTTAAAATTTTATGCTCCACATCTCCTAAGCTCAACAATTGGTTATTTATTCTAAAAAACTTAGTTTTCCATGGTCCATTAATATCTTTAATACTATTTATAGGATACTTATTAAGCACTAATTTTATTGTGTACGCATTATACAAATTAATCCAATACGCTATCTTATCGTACTTACTCCATGTATTATTAATTTTCGCATTAGACAATATTCTTAAAAACTTATTTAATTTTGGTAAATCATTTTTAAATCCTTGATAATTTACTTTACCATTTGCTAATACATTTTTCTGAAGTAAACTTTTCCAAATTACGTAATCAACCTTTTCTTTTCTATAATTAACACTTGCTATTGAAGGATCGTAAGCAGATATTTTAGATGTATTTTCTGTATAAGTTACCGAAGCTTGCGCATGAAGTGTATGAGTAAATATAATGGCTAAAATTCCATATGTAATAAGTTTAAGTGTTTTCATAATTGTATTGTCTTTTCTTTTACATAAGTCGAAATTACACTACAACTATTACATACAATTGTAAGTGAAATTTTAAAAAAATACTTTTACAACCTAACTTAATTAGCTTTTAATCGAAATTATTGGTTGTTTAATCGTCAATCGTATACTATAAATCCTTCATTCTCTTGGTTTTCTATTGGTCGCTTACTGTATTTTGACACAAATCTTTCTATACTTCCTTCTGCCTGCTTGAAATCTTTAGGAAACCAAGAAAACAGTTTAGATAATTGATAGGATTTATTACTAATTTTATTATGTTTTGAATTATTAATATATTCTCTAGTTTGCCTTTCTAGTAATTTATCTAAATTTTTTCCTTTATAAGGAATTTGAACAATTCTTGGACAAGACTTAGAGGCACAATTTATTGAAAAATGAATTCTAGGCTCTTTAAATCTCTTTCTTAAAATTTCATGCTCTACATCTCCAAGACTTAATAACTCTCTGTTAATTTTAAAAAACTTCTTATCCCAAGGCCTTTTTATTTCTTTAATACTTTTAAGCGGTAAATTATCAATAATTAATTTTATTGTATAGGCATTATATATATTTATCCAAAAAGCAATTTTTTCATTATTAGTCCAATCATTATCGATTTTAGTGCCAGAAAGAATTCTAAGAAATTTCTTAAAAACTTCTCTATCCCTATTAAAATTAGCATAATTAACATTACCGTCTATACCTATGTTTGTTTTTAATAACATAGACCGAATAGAATAATCAACTTTTACTTCAATTTCATCTCTTACAGCATACTCATTTAAATTATTAGCAAATGAAAATGTACTAAAAACTAATAACAGCAGTAAGGCACATTTTTTTTCATAATATTGGTATATAAGGTTTAGTGAATGTAACACCAAAAGTAACATTTTTAACGAAATATTCATTTTTAAATAGTTCTTTACCTGTATTATACATTAGAGTTTCGCTATAAGAACTCGAAAGCATAATAAAAACAAGTGCTTTCCCTATTTTTAACATAGCACCGCTATGGTCAAATTGAAAAGCACAAAGAAGTTTATTTTTAAAATAATCCCGTGGCGTAACAACCTTTATAACACATAATCTAGGTTTAATACATAGTAGTAAGAAGAAGGAAAAAGGTTAAAAAATAATTGTACTATTTTATATAGCGCAAATTACTACAAACAAAAACGTTACTATTAAAAAAGATTTATAAGAATAAGATATCACTATTAACCTAACGGTAATATAATTATATTAAATAAGATATTATTCGTATCTTTTTCTTATGAAGGATATGGATTTTAGATCAGTAGATTCTGCAAGTAGAAATGAAATACGAAAACGAGCGATTAAACAAGTTAATTCAGGTGTTCAAAAAAGTTGTAGCCACGATGTATGGTGTTAACCCCAATACAATTACTAATTGGGTAAAAAAGCATAAAAAAGAAGGAATTAAAGGCTTGATCGATAATAAGCGTGGTGTTAGCTCTGAGGATAAAAAGTTACTTAGTAGCACTCAAGAGTTAGAGATTCAACGCATGATTACAGATGTTATGCCAAATCAACTAAAACTGGATTTTGCTTTATG
>CALLUJ010000063.1 GCA_938011245.1 uncultured Aquimarina sp.
GTATTAGTAGAACCCAATAAGTCAAAATCAGCTAAACAATTTCCTTGGGTTAATAGAGTAATCAGTAATTCAAAGAAAATGCTCTTAGGCATTCATCACAATGTAATTAATGAAAAGTATATTCAAAATTATTTCAACGAGTTTTGTTATAAATTCAATAGAAGATATTTTGGAAACCTTTTGTTTGACAGGTTGGTTGTTGCTGCTATAACTAACACCTGGGATTAATTACGGATAGTCATAATTTTTTTTAATAAATTGGATTGGAGCTAAAGCAGAACAGTCTTGTGCTTGTGTGATATTACTTGAAATTAAAAAAGCAGCAAGTATAGGCAAAATTGTTTTAAATTTTTTCATCGTATTATTTTTTGAAAAAATTATTTAGCTAATAAGCTTTCTATTGCCAATAAACGAGCCTCTAATATTTTATTTTGCTCTTCTTCAATTTGTAAACGTTCTTCTAGGCTGGACAGTATATTTAATTTTTTTTCTTGAGCTATAGTATATAATGTTAACTCTTCAATTTTCTGAAGTAATTTGTTTGTCATTTCTGAAACTTTCATATCATTTTTGCGAAACTCTTCTGCTGATGGAATTTCAGGTAAATGCTTATTTTTTTCAATAAATATTTCTACTTCCGACAAACTTCTTAACTTATATGATGGTTCAAAAACCCAATCAGCGCCGTCTGTAAAACTAACTATTACTTCTTTCCCCCAAATAGTTCCATTTACGGAAAGTGTATTTTTAGGCTCTGTTGTATTAACCCCTAATCTACCTTCATGTGTTAAAACCATTCTTGGGTGTTCTACATCCCCTTCATCTCTTTTTCTTGAAAAAACAAGACTTTCATTAAGAGGAGAAGATGGGTTGCCTTCTCTGTACATTTTCCAATACCAAATATTATCACCAGCTGGACTATTTAAAGTTAAATTTCGTGCAATTAGATTTTGTTGTGCAATAATTGAATTACAACAATAGGTCAACAAAAAAATCGAAATTGAAATTTTAAAAAAAGAGAATTTAATTTTGTTCATAATTTAAGTGTATTAGTTATATATAGATCACTAATGTCGCACAAATACAGTTTGCTAAAATATATAATCGATAAACAATTGTATATAATCGATAAATTGGTATTTTACACATAAAAAACATTGAAAAACAAGTAAATACCTACTGTTTTTTCAAACCTTATCATTCAAAATGAAATATCTACCACTCACCAAACGGTAATTTTACCAAACTAGAATTGTAATACTTATTTTGTCCTGTAACCTCTTCTCCTAACCAAGACGGTTTTTCAAAAATTTCATTTTCTGAAGAAAGTTCTATTTCGGCAATAATTAACCCTCTGTTGTTACCAAAAAACTCATCTATTTCGTAAATGTGTTTTCCTAGGGGTACTTCGTATCTAATTTTATCAATACTTCCCTTTTCGCAAAGCAGTAATAGATTTTCGGCTTCTTTAAGAGGTATTTTCTTTTCCCATTCAAAACGAGAAACTCCTGTAGAATTCCCTTTTCCTTTAACTGTTAAAACTCCTTTATCTCCTTTAACTCGAACCCTAACACTTCGTTCGGGGTGGCTATTAAGATATGCTTGAACGATTCTGGTTTGTGAAATAACTTTTTTTTTAAAATCTAACGATTTTACTAAAAATTTGCGCTCTATTTCTAACATGAATTAAATGCTTTGTACCATGATAATCTTTTTAACTTCTTCAGCAATACGACGGGCTTCGTTTATATCGGAATTTACAATAGTTACGTGTCCCATTTTTCGGAAAGGTCTAGTTTCTCTTTTTCCATAAATATGTGGCGTAACCCCTGGAAATGCCATAATCTTTTCAATATTTTTATATATTACATCTCCGTTAAAACCTTCGGCGCCTACTAAATTTACCATAACTCCTGCTACTTTACTTTTAGTACTCCCTAAGGGTAAATCCAATACACTACGTAAATGTTGTTCAAATTGGTTGGTATAACTAGCTTCAATACTAAAATGCCCACTGTTGTGAGTTCTAGGAGCTACTTCATTAACTAAAATTTCATCGTCTTGGGTTTGAAACATTTCTACGGCTAGTAAGCCCACATGTTTAAATTGTTCGGATACTTGTGTAGCGATGGCTCTAGCTTTTTTAGCAATATTTTCATCTATGCGAGCAGGACATATTACATATTCTACTTGATTTGCTTCGGGGTGAAATTCCATTTCTACCACAGGGTATGTCTTTACTTCTCCAGAAGGGTTGCGAACTACAATAACTGCCAGTTCATTTTTGAAATTAATCAGTTTTTCGGCAATGCATTCTAAATTGGGGATTTTTGTTAAATCGTCTTTTTTACGTATTACAGAAACTCCATTACCATCATATCCACCTTCGGTACATTTCCAAACAAAGGGTAAGTCTATTTTATTATTAGTAACGGCGTCTAATAAGGTATTTTTGTTTTCGAAATGCTGAAATGCTGCGGTTGGAATAGCTTGCTCTTTATAAAAAAGCTTTTGCTTTCCTTTGTTTTTTATTTGTTTTAGTGTTGTAGATGAAGGATAAACCTTTACACCTTCACGTTCTAATTTTTCAAGAGCCTCCACATTTACAGCCTCAATTTCAAAAGTTAGTACATTTACTTCTTTTCCAAAGTTGTAAACGGTATTAAAATCCAAAAGATCTCCTTGCTGAAATTCATTAGTAGCAATCCTACTAGGTGCTTCCACGCTTGGATCTAGTACTTTAGTTTTTATATCATATTTTCGAGTTTCATAAAGCAACATTTTACCAAGTTGCCCACCACCTAAGATTCCTAGTGTGAAGTCTGAAGAAAAGAAATGTTCCATAAATTGAATTATAAGGTGCAAAATTACTTTTTTTAAACGAATAATACTGTTCTACTTTTTCTTTTAAATATAGAGATTAGGTACGATTTTTTTGCGTGAGGGATAGAAATGGTTATCCCACAGCTTAAGCTTGAGAAGTGCGAGGAGTAAAAGTGTATAGCTTTACCCAAAGGGGCACGCCCTAATATTACATTAAATAAGTAACCTTTTGTATCCCTCAAAAAACAATCGGGCTTCTTCTTTCTTAAATTAGTATCTTTGGCGCTTAATTACAAACACCTTTATTATGATTAACGTAGTACTTTTTGGCCCTCCAGGAGCTGGTAAAGGAACACAAGCTGAATTTTTAAAAGAAAAATATCAACTAGTACATATTTCTACAGGAGATGTATTTCGTTTTAATATTAAAAATGCCACAGAACTTGGCGTATTGGCAAAATCGTATATTGATAAAGGGCAGTTGGTTCCAGACGAGGTAACTATTAACATGTTAAATGCTGAAGTGGACAAAAACCCAGAAGCAAAAGGTTTTATTTTTGATGGATTTCCAAGAACAGAAGCACAAGCAGGAGCTTTAGCAGAGTTACTAGCTTCTAAAAGCACCGAAGTTACTGCTATGGTAGCACTTGAAGTGGAAGACGAAGTGCTTGTAAAACGTCTTTTAGAGCGAGGAAAAACTTCGGGTCGTGCAGATGATGCAGACGAAGATGTAATTCGCAATCGAATTAAAGTATATTATGCAGAAACAGCTATATTAAAGGGATACTATGAGAAGCAAGATAAATATTATGGTATTGATGGCGTAGGTTCTATTCCTGAAATTACAGAACGAATTAATGCTGTTTTAGATACTTTCTAAAATACACACCAAAATAAATATAATACAGAGTATAAAAGTATAGTGTTTAATATTCTGTACTTTTTATTTTGTATTTCCTATTCTATATTACATACTATGACTGAAGGAAATTTTGTTGATTACGTAAAATTACACGTTACCTCTGGAAATGGTGGTAAAGGATCGGTACACTTGCACCGAGAAAAGTATATTACTAAGGGAGGGCCCGATGGTGGCGATGGAGGACGTGGAGGACATGTTATTTTGCGTGCCAATTCTAACCTTTGGACATTACATCATTTAAAGTTTAGTAGACACGCTAAAGCAGAGCATGGAATGCACGGATCTTCTAGTAGAAGCTCAGGATCCGATGGACAAGATAAAATTATTGAAGTTCCTTTAGGTACCGTAGTTAGAGATACCGAAACTCAAGAGATATTTTACGAGTTAACCGAAAATGAGCAAGAAATTATTGTTGCCAAAGGTGGTTTAGGAGGACGTGGTAACTGGCATTTTAAAACTAGCACTAACCAAACACCTCGTTACGCTCAGCCAGGAATTCCAGGAGAAGAGGTAAATATTACTTTAGAATTAAAAATCCTTGCCGATGTAGGCTTAGTTGGCTTTCCTAATGCAGGAAAATCTACGTTATTATCAGTAATTACTTCTGCAAAACCTAAGATTGCCGATTACGAATTTACTACACTAAAGCCTAACTTAGGTATTGTAGAGTACCGTGATTTTCAAACTTTTGTAATCGCAGATATTCCAGGTATTATAGAAGGAGCAGCCGAAGGTAAAGGAATTGGGCATCGTTTTTTGAGGCACATAGAACGTAATTCTACCCTACTTTTTTTGGTTCCTGCCGATGCTAGTGATATTCTGGATCAATATCATATTTTATTAGATGAATTGAAACGATATAATCCAGAAATGCTAGACAAACAACGTTTTTTGGCGATTACTAAATCCGATATGTTAGATAATGAACTTAAAGATGAAATAGATTCTGAAATAAAAGATGCTTTGGATGTTCCCTATCTATTTATTTCTTCGGTAGCACAACAAGGACTTACTGAATTGAAAGATGCTCTGTGGAAAATGCTAAATTAACCAATAGAAATTCAGTTAATCAATTAATATAACGTCGTTTTTTAAAATTCAAAGCATATTTTGAATTTTAAAAGAAAGTTTAAATATAAAAGAATCTATTATCTTTGTACTATATACAATAGAGTGTTGATAACGAATTAAACTTTTGGACACCCAACTCTTTAACCTTAAAATTAGTATAGCATGCAACTGTACAATAAATTAAGTGCGAAAGAACGAGCTGCTCTTATAGAAGAAGCAGGTACCGAACGCATTACCATTTCTTTTTATCAGTATGCAAATATTGGTAATCCTCAAATTTTAAGAGATCACCTCTTTTTAACTTGGAATCATTTAGATGTTTTAGGCCGTATTTACGTTGCTACCGAAGGGATAAATGCACAACTATCGGTACCAGCATCTAATTTCAATGCTTTCAAAGAACATTTAGATAGTATCTCTTTTTTAAAAGAGATTCGTTTAAATGTGGCTAGAGAACACGATAATAAGTCGTTTTTAAAATTGAAAGTGAAGGTCCGTAATAAAATTGTTGCAGACGGATTAGATGATAATACTTTTGATGTTACTAATAAAGGAGTACATGTAGATGCCAAAACCTTTAACGAGCTTATTGAAGATCCAGATACTGTATTGGTTGATATGCGTAATCATTACGAAAGCGAAATAGGTTATTTTAAAAATGCGATTACTCCCGATGTCGATACCTTTAGAGATTCTTTAGATATTATAGAAGAAGATTTAAAAAACCATAAAGAAGACAAAAAATTAGTAATGTATTGTACGGGAGGTATTCGTTGTGAAAAAGCCAGTGCGTATTATAAACATAAAGGTTTTAAAAAAGTTTACCAGTTAGAAGGAGGCATTATTGAATATGCGCGCCAAGTGGAAGTAGAAGGAGTAGAAAATAAATTTAGAGGAAAAAACTTTGTGTTTGACCATCGGCGAGGCGAACGTATTTCTAACGAAATTGTCTCTAATTGCCACCAATGTGGAAAACCTTGCGATACACACGAAAATTGTGCTAACGAAGCTTGTCATTTACTATTTATTCAATGCGAAGACTGTAAAACGGCAATGGATAGTTGTTGTTCGGATTCATGTAAAGAAATTAATGCATTACCCTATGAACAACAAAAAGCTTTAAGGAAAGGCAAAGGGAACAGTAATAAAATTTTTAAAAAAGGACGTTCCGAAGTATTAAAGTTTAAAACTTAAAAAAAAATTAAAAAACCTATTATAATCTTAATAAATTGTTATCAAATGTAAGTTATCTTATATTTCGGCGATTAACCTAAAAAACCATAACATTGAGCAACTATTACGACCCATCTGATCTAAAGAAATTTGGAAAAATTAGTGAATGGAACGAAGAACTTGGCGATAAATTTTTCGATTATTATGGGAGTGTTTTTAAAGAAGGAGCACTAACTGCTAGAGAAAAATCATTAATTGCTTTGGCAGTATCTCATGTTGTAAAATGCCCTTATTGTATAGACGCTTATACTAAAGATGGCTTACAGCGTGGTGTTACTAAAGAAGAAATGATGGAAGCGGTACATACTGGGGCAGCTATAGAAGCAGGAGCAACATTGGTTCATGGGGTGCAAATGATGAATAAGTATAAAAAACTTTCAATGTAAATTGATACAAATTAATAGATAATAGCTTTTGTATCTTAATTAAATTTATGGCAACAAAATCCCTTTTAAAGAGAGAGAATGAATTAGCAAATGCTAAGAGACAACTAGAAATTTTAAGCGGAGGTGATTTTGCTAACGGAGAGTTACCAACATTTAAAGAAAAGCTTAGAGAAATTAATCAATATCCTCTTAAGCCAAAAGCCTTAGAAATCTTGCAGATTAATGTAGGCTATATGTGTAACCAAGTATGTGAGCACTGCCATGTAGACGCTGGGCCCGATCGTAAAGAGATTATGACTCGAGAAACCATGCAACAATGTTTAGATGTAATTCGTACTACAGGAGCACACACTTTAGACTTAACAGGAGGTGCGCCAGAAATGAATCCAAACTTTAAATGGTTTGTAGAAGAAGCCTCAAAAGCAGGTGTAAAAGATTTTATAGTACGTTCTAACCTTACCATTATACGTGCTAACCCTAAATATTACGACTTACCAGATTTTTTTAAAAAACACAATATACACGTAGTCTCTTCTATGCCACATTGGACAAGAGGAAAAACGGATAAACAAAGAGGAAAAGGAGTCTTTGATATGTCCATAAAAGCTTTACAAGAGCTTAACAGTAGAGGTTATGGAATGCCAGGGAGTAACTTGCGTTTAGATTTAGTTTATAACCCTTCAGGAGCATTTTTGCCAAGTAATCAAGAGGAAATGCAAAAAGACTTTAAGAAAGCGTTGTTGGAAGATTTTAATATTCAGTTTCACCATCTTTTTGCAATTACTAATTTACCGATCTCTAGATATTTAGATTATTTAATTGCTTCTGAAAATTACGAAGACTATATGTATAGTTTAGTAGAAGCTTATAATCCTATGGCGGTTCAAAATATAATGTGTACCAATACTATTTCTATAAGTTGGGATGGATATCTTTATGATTGCGACTTTAACCAAATGTTAGGTTTAGGAGTAGCATCAAAAATTAAACATATAAGCAATTACAATGAAGCTGTTTTAAATAATAGAGACATCGTAATTTCTCAACATTGCTATGGCTGTACTGCAGGTGCAGGGAGCAGTTGTCAAGGTACTGTAACCTAATTATATGAAAACATCTAACAACTTATTACTTATATTTACTCGCAATCCAGAATTGGGAAAAGTGAAGTCACGCCTTGCTGCCGATGTGGGAAATGAAATCGCCTTAGAAGTATATCAATTTTTGTTAAATCACACTAAAAAAATTACAGAAAACTTAAACTTAGATAAACAAGTTTGGTATTCTCAAAATATAAATCCCAATGATATTTGGGATAATAACACCTATAATAAACAGGAACAAATACAATGTGAAGATCTTGGAAATCGAATGCGTTATGCTTTTGATAAAGGTTTTAGTATGGGCTACAAAAAAATTATTATTATAGGAAGTGATCTTTATGATATTAGTCCTCAAGATATAATTTCTGCTTTCACAAAACTAGAGAATAAACAAGCTGTTATTGGTCCAGCAACAGACGGAGGATTTTATTTATTAGGATTAACCACTCCTATTCCAGAGATATTTAAAAACAAAAAATGGGGGACTTCCACAGTACTTCCAGATACATTAACTAATCTTGAAAAATATACATTTGAATTACTAGAGGAACGTAATGACGTAGATTATGTAAGCGATATTGAATCCGTTGATGTATTTCAACCCTTCTTAAGAAAAGCTATTAAAAAGTAATGAAAGCATTTATAGACGAAACTACCGAATACCTTGTACAAAAAGGTTTTGACAAACCTGAAATAGGAATTATTTTAGGTACAGGACTTGGTAAACTAGTAGAAGAAATTAACAACCCAATAGAGGTTAGTTATAATCATATTCCAAATTTCCCTACGGCTACGGTAGAGTTTCATAAAGGAAAATTAATTTATGGAACTATAGAAAATAAAAAAGTAATAGTTATGCAAGGACGTTTTCACTTATACGAAGGCTATACTTTACAAGATGTTACTTTCCCTGTCCGAATAATGGATACTTTAGGAATTCAGACATTATTAGTTTCTAATGCTTCTGGAGCTATTAATTTAGATTTTAAAAAAGGAGAATTAATGCTTATAGACGATCATATAAATTTACAAGGAGGATCGCCATTAGCATTTAAAGGAGTAGAGCAATTAGGGGAACGCTTTGCAGATATGAGTGCCCCTTATAATTTAGATTTAAATTCAAAATTTGAAGCTATTGCTAAACAATTATCTATAAAATTACACAAAGGCGTTTATGCTTCTGTGGTAGGCCCACAGTTAGAAACTAGAGCAGAATATCGCTACTTAAAAATAATTGGTGCCGATGCTGTAGGGATGAGTACCGTTCCCGAAGTTATTGTAGCAAATCATTTAAACCTAAAAGTGGCAGCCATATCGGTACTAACAGACGAATGTGATCCCGATAATTTGGCTCCTGTGGATATCGCAGAAATTATTATGATGGCAAGCCAAGCCGAACCCCATATGATTACATTATTTAAAAATTTAATTGCATCAATTTAGATGTATTTTCGAAAAGATTATGAGTTACTTAGATACTACACACGACGTTTATAAAGAAGCTGCCTTAACACCCGATGTAGGGCTTTGCTGTACTACTAATCCTATATGGGAATTACCAGGGTTAAAAATTCCTAAAATAATGCAGGAAATGAATTACGGTTGTGGAAGCACCGTACATGCTAGAGACCTTTCTAATAACCCAAAAATGCTTTATGTTGGAGTTGGTGGAGGTATGGAATTATTACAATTTGCTTATTTTAATCGCCAAAAAGGAGGTGTTGTAGGAGTAGACGTTGTTGATGAAATGTTAGAAGCTTCTCGTAAAAATTTTATAGAAGCAGAAGCTCAAAACGATTGGTTTAAAAGCGACTTTGTAGATCTGAAGAAAGGAGATGCTCTTAATCTTCCAGTAGAAGATAATTCTATTGATGTGGCTGCTCAAAATTGCTTGTTCAATATTTTTAAAGCAGAAGATTTAAAACGTGCTATAGAAGAAATGTATCGTGTGTTGAAGCCTCATGGACGTTTAGTAATGAGTGATCCAACTTGTGAACAACCTATGAACGCAACACTTCGTAACGACGAACGCTTACGTGCCTTGTGTTTAAGTGGAAGTTTACCTATTGCAGATTATGTTAAAGCTTTGACTGATGTTGGTTTTGGAACTATTGAAATTAGAGCACGTAAACCGTACAGAATTTTAGACCCGAAAAATTATCCTACTAGCGAGTTAATTTATATAGAGTCTATTGAAGTAGCAGCAATTAAAGATCCAATGCCAGAAGATGGTCCATGTATTTTTACAGGAAAAGCAGCTATTTATTATGGAGATCAGGATTATTTCGACGATAAAAAAGGACACGTTTTATTAAAAAATCAACCCTTAGCAATTTGCGATAAGACGGCAGAAGCATTAAAAACTTTAAAAAGAGATGATATTTATTTTAGTGAATCTACCTTCCATTACGATGGTGGAGGATGCTGTTAATTTTAAAAAACACAGTATAGATAATTAGCTTAAAAAGTTATTGAAGTTAGCTTAAAATTTTAGAAAAAGCCCCAGGATTTGAAAATTCAAATTCTGGGGCTTTTGTTAGTAGACACTTTAAAACTGATCAATTTATTGAAAATACCTACAAATATTATAATAAAAATAATGATATATATCTCAAGTAATTAATTTTAAGTAAATTACAATGGTGTTTATAAAAATTGATAAATGAAAAAAATTACATTCTATTTTCTTTTGTTATTAAGCCAGTTTGTTTTTGCCCAAACTGCTATAACAAGTATAACTGTAGGGAGCACGATTACTAAAATTAGAACAGCAAAATTTAACAGTGAACAAATAGCTGTTGGTAGTAATTATGAAGGCAACATTGTTGCTGTTGATTATTCTGGAAATACCTTATGGGAAACGGTATTATCTGACGGAATTATGAATCATGATATTTGGACAGAAGATATTAATGGCGACGGTGATGATGAAGTATTAGCAGCCAATGCTAACGGTACATTATATTGTTTAGATAAAACAGGAGCTATTCTTTGGACATTTAAACAAAATGATGTGCCTTTAATATCTACATGTGTAATTCATAAAGCAGGAGGAGTAGACCCATATGTAGTATGTGGAGGAAATGATTTAAATATTTATTATGTCTCTGCATCAGATGGGACTTTAATAAGCGAAATTCCATCATCTTCATATAGAAGCAACTTGGTGCCTAGTCAGAAATGGGTAGACGATGGTACATTACCTAGGGGAGTTCATTCTGTGAATTTTTTAAGGCCTATACCCCAGGCAGATGGTTCTGATAATTTGTTACTAGAGGGAATGGTCGCAAACAGCAATCATCAAAGACAAATTTTTGAATTTGAGCCAGAAGCAACAAGACCTGTAGGGACGAGTAGAAATATTTTTTGGAAACCTTCAGGGGATGCTAAAGTAAGAATAGTAAATGAAAGAACTTTGTTAATGTTAGGGTACTCAGGAATTACTGTAGCACAAGGGCAAATGTCAGTTTTAGATATTACTAACGGAGTAAATAGACTAGATAGAGACGATTTAAAAATTTATAATTTTAGAGATATAAGACCTTCTATACCTTTCGGCTATAGGGTTGGACAAACAGAAATTGTAAATATAGGCGGGGTTGAAAGATTTTTAATTTTAATGGGCGATAGATTATATTTAGCACCTACGCCAATTAGTTTAAGTCAAGCAGAAATAGATCAAGATACAGAATTATTAGTAAGCTCTTTTTCATTCAACGATATGTGTTACGATAAAGAAAATAATAGAATTATTTTAGCAAGTGCTCAAAGTGGGGGAAATCAAATACATATTTTGGATTTGAATAATCCGAATTGGAAAGCAAATTATCAATCACTTCAACCAGGAGGAACTATTGAATCTATATTAAATAATGCTACAGTATTTTCTAATAGAATTAAAAATTATAGAAAACCAAAAACAGAAAGAGACCTTTTAGATATCTATATGATGACTGAACCTGAAGATCGACTTTTAAGCACTGAAGCTTTAGCAATTAAAAATAGATTTGAAAATTTAAAATTTTTGGGGAACAGATTTCAAAAATTTACTCATAACAATCCAAGGCCAAATATTGTTAGTGAATCTTTAAGAACAGAAAGAGATGCTAGATATCGATATACAATAACCCAAGGTGAAGTGTTTAATAATTTGTCAAACATTTATAATGAAAATGGCTTATCTACTTGGGGCGGACACGGAGTAGATCCTTTTATGTTTGGATTAGAAACTATTAAAGATGTAATTGATGCAGGTGGCGGAAGAAAATCTATTTGGGTATGGCCAGAGTTAACCATTTTGCACAAAGACACATTTGACGAAGCTTTAGATAAATTATTTTATCCATTAGCTGAATACGGACAAAGTAGAAATGCTAAAATTTTTATGAGATCTAAACATATTTTTTGGCAAACGTATATTTATAATTCAGACTTTTCAAGGTTTTTATCTGGAGAATTTGCAGATGTCTTAGTTCCATCCATGGAGGAAACACAAGATCAAACACAGGATTTAAGTATTGCAAGTAGATTAGGGCTTTGGGCAAGTGGAGTTGCTAATGATTGGGGGACGAGATATGCAAGAGATAACACTACGTTTATGAGAAATCGAGAATTTTCTCATCAAAACTTACCAAATCATGCATTAAGACAGGCTATTTTTCACACAGCTTATGGAGCAAGATATATAAATAATTTTTCATTAAATTCTGATTTTTCAGATCATTTAACGCTATTGTGGGAATTATTAGGGTCTGGGGCATTATACGTACCTAAGCCAGAGGAAGTATTAAGTTTTTCTCCGGTACATTTAAGTATGATAAACCCAGACGAAATATATGTTAGAGAAGGAGAAAGCATGGATGCAACAACACGTTATGATGAAAGCTTTCATCCAAATAATCCTTTTGTATTTAATCGATTGAGTTCTGATTGGTCTGGGGCAGAGGTTCCAGATTGGGATTTTTCTAAATATGCGTCGGGGGTAAAAGATAGACGATTAAATTTCTTAGCTCCATACCCTAATGGGATGGTATTAATAACACCTCCTCAAAACGGAGCAAATGTTCAGCAAAATGCAGTTAGGGCTAAATTAGAAGATCGATTACATCCTTTTTATAAAGATCGATTAAAAGAGTATTACACAGATGGGAGATATTATTACTCTGCAGATGGGCAACAAAGATTTGATGCTAAACAATACCATAATGTTATCGAAAATGAAATTAAAGAAGCAGCAAAACAATTACCAATTAATGTTTCTGGCGATGTAGCTTGGGTAGTTGCCCAAACCGAACCGAATCATTTTAGATTAACTCTTATTGATAAGGGATATATAAACCCAAAAGCAAGTACTGCAAATGTTACGTTTAATAATTTGACTAATGTAAGGGTAACAGATATACTTACAAAATCGGAACTAACATCTAATAACGATCAGGTTTTTGTAGGAGTTCCCGCTGGAATGTTTCGTTTGTTAGATATAGAGTTTGACGAATGGGATGAACAAAGTTTAAGCGTTGAAAGGATAAATACACTTTTATCCTTTAAAATATTTCCTAATCCTGTAGGTGAAAAGTTGACCATTATATCGAGTAAAAGAGTTACAGAACCAGTTACCATTTTGGATATAACGGGACGTGTAATTAAAACTACAGAGTTGATAGAAGATGCTTCAAGTCAATATACATTAGATGTAAGTTTCTTAAGTCCTGGATTTTATTTATTATCCGTAGGAGAAAAAACATATAAAATTATAAAAGAGTAAGAAGGAATATAGTAGTGCAAACTCTTTTTAGATTGAAATTATCTTATTAGATATTATGCATAACTTGAATTCAAGTTATAAGTGCGAGAGATTTTAAATATTGAGTGGGCTAGCCCACTCAATATTTAAGATTAAAAGACCACATTTGTCTTGCATGAAAAATTACAGTCAATTAGCCTTAGCTCAAAGGTATGAATTAGAG
>CALLUJ010000064.1 GCA_938011245.1 uncultured Aquimarina sp.
TTAATGAAAAGTATATTCAAAATTATTTCAACGAGTTTTGTTATAAATTCAATAGAAGATATTTTGGAAACCTTTTGCATGAAAGGTTGGTTGTTGCTGCTATAACTAATACCTGGGATTAATTACGGATAGTCATATTACTTTTTTTAAAAAACTAAGGTCATAACTTTTATTATACGAATTAACATCCTTTTCTATTATAAAAATAGAAAGGTGATATACAACTACACTTACAATTGCTAAAAACCTTAGACCATCAATCTCTGGTAAATATTTTCCTTTTGTAATAATTCTATTGAAATTAAACTTCATCGCATAAAAGGTACTTATTCAAATTAAATGGTGAAAGTATAAACCCTATACGGTATAGAATTAAAAGTGACACTCAATGCCTATTATTCTAGATCCACAAATAATACTACAATGCAGATTTAAACTGTTCTAAAAAACGAATATCATTTTCATAAAACATACGGATATCGCCTATTTGGTGCAATAACATTGCTATTCGCTCTACTCCCATTCCAAAAGCAAAACCTGTATATTCTTTAGTGTCAATCCCACAATTGGTTAATACATTAGGATCTACCATACCACAACCTCCAATTTCTAACCATCCTGTTCCTTTCGTTATTTTATAATCGGTTTCTGTCTTTAGACCCCAGTAAATATCAATTTCGGCACTAGGTTCTGTAAATGGGAAATAAGAAGGTCGTAAACGAATTTTACTTTTTCCAAACATTTCTTTTGTAAAATAGAGTAGGGTTTGTTTCAAATCTGCAAACGAAACATCCTTATCTATATATAAACCTTCTACTTGATGAAAAATACAATGTGACCTTGCTGAGATATCTTCGTTACGAAACACACGCCCTGGAGAGATTGTTCTAATAGGTGGCTTATTCTCTTCCATATAACGTACTTGTACCGAAGAAGTGTGCGTGCGTAGTAATACATCTGGATTTGTTTGAATAAAGAAGGTATCCTGCATATCCCTAGCAGGATGATATTCTGGTAAATTTAATGCCGTAAAATTATGCCAATCATCTTCAATTTCTGGACCTTCACTAACATTAAAACCAATGCGATTAAACACCTCTACAATTTGATTTTTTACTAACGATATTGGGTGCCTTGAGCCCAACTCTACTGGAGTGGATGGACGTGTCAAATCTCCAAATTGATTTACTACTATCTGTTTATCTTCTAAGGCTTCTTTTAAAGTTGCTACCTTAGTCTCTGCAGTGCTTTTCCATGCGTTTATAGTTTGTCCAAACTCCTTTTTCTGTTCGTTAGGAACTGTTTTAAATTTAGAAAAGTATTCTTTTAGTAGGCCTTTACTTCCTAATACCTTAATACGATATTGTTCTACTTCTTCTAAAGTAGTTGCGGTAAATGCTTCAGCTTCGGCTATATGTTGTTTTATTTCTTCTATCATTGTAATGCAGATTCGCTCTTGGTGGGGACAAATTTAATGAAAAACCGCTACTTTAAAAGGTAGAGATTTAATTATACTATTTTTTTTCAAAATCATTTTACCTCTTGCATACTCTTAACCATTTTTAAGACTAACCTTACGGGTAAAAATGATGCTAACTTAATACTCAACTTTTGAAATATTGTTAAGGCTGTTAGTACTTTAAATCTCCATTCATCAGCCTACTATGGCGTTTTTAACCACTTCTTTGGAAGTAAAATAAACGCTTTTAAATAAATTTTTATACGATGTTTACTTTATAGTTCTTCTTTTTAGGTTTTTAAGGCTTGTTTTCGGCGAGCAGTAATAATAAATTGGTATTCTTTAAAGCCATTAATTTAATTAAGGCATTTCCTATGCCTTAATTAAAGCCGTTTTCATATTATATAACCCTGTACTTATTAAGAGGGTAAATTTATTGAATATATCCCGAGCTATAGAAATATTCTACTATAGCTTGTTTCATTAACACGGTTTGTTCTCCTGCTTTTAAATTGGGTAACTCTTCCTCAATTGTATAATGTGGCCAACCTTCTTCATCAACATAATCGAATTTGTAGTAACCAAAAGGTTCTAATAATTTACAAATGGCAATATGCATCAGATCAATCTTATCATCTTTTTTAAACTTTCTGTGTGGTTGTCCTAATTCTTGAATACCAATTAAATAAATTATAGCATCCAAATCTAAAATATCTCCTTCAGCAAATTGATTAGAAAGCTTTTCTACTACCAATTCCCATCGTTTTTTTAACTGCAAATCTCTACTCATACGACAAAGGTAGCTACATTTTTAGTAATTTTATCGCTATGAACTATTTAGATATTATACTTGGTATTCTACTTATTATTGGTTTAATAAGAGGAATTTCAAAGGGCCTTTTTGTAGAATTAGCTTCATTAGTTGCTATAATAGCAGGTATTTATGGAGCTATTAAATTTTCGTTTTATGTTAGCGACTTTCTAGAAGCTAAAATTAGCTTAGCCCCTCAATACACTAAACTATTGGCTTTTGGAATTACCTTTATAGGTATTATTTTAGGTGTATCTCTACTTGGAAAATTACTTACTAAAGTAGCTAAATTTGCTTTTTTAGGTTGGCTAAATCGAATTTTAGGAGGACTATTTGGATTTCTTAAATTTGCAATGATAAGCAGTGCTATAATTATGTTTCTTGCTCCTCTAAATGACACTCTAGGTATTATAAAAAAAGAAACTTTAGACAACGCTATTCTCTACAAACCTGTAAAAGCTATTGCTCCTGCTATTTACCCCGCAATAATAAAAAAGTATGAAGAACGAAAAGAGTATTTACCTTCCTTTAAACAAAAAGAAATGAATCAATCTGTTTAATTAAAATTATTCATAATATAGTTTTTCAAAAAGACGAAGCCATAACCAAATTTTATAAAACGGATAACTCCTTTGTTCAAGAATCTAACCGAATATGCCTTGGAAATTTATACGAACATATTATCCAAATTATGGATCGTATTGATTGTTCAAGAAATCTTTTAGTGAATTATACGATGATGTATTTATACCAGAAATTAGTTTTAAAATAAGTCAAGTAATGCAACTATTAATTTTAATCTCTGTTATATTTATCTTGGTTACTTTTTTAGCTGGTATCTATGGGACGAATTTTGATATAATTCCAAAATTACATTACAAACATGGGTGCCCTATTTTATTAATAATAAATGATTGCTATTACCGAAATATTATTGTTTAAACACAAAAAATGGTTATAGATAGATTATTAATGTGTAAAAATTATAAAAAAACATGATCTATATAGATAAAAGATTAATTGCTGCTTGGGATAAAATTATCTCTAAAATAGAATCGTGGGTAGATTTGTTTATTCTTAGTCTTCCTAATCTTATTATTGCTGTTCTTGTTTTTACACTAGTAATATTTGCTTCCAAATACATTGGAAAATTAACACAAAAAATATTGAGCAAAACAACCATTCAACGCTCAATGAAAGATTTAATTACTAAGATAGTTTCTGTTGTAGTCGTACTTTTTGGACTATTCTTTATTCTTAGCATTCTTCACTTAGATAAAGCTCTAAATGCTATATTAGCAGGAGCAGGAGTTGCTGGTTTAGCCGTTGGTTTAGCTTTACAAGGAGCCTTATCTAATACTTATTCTGGAATTTTACTCTCTTATGTGAAAAATTTACAATATGGAGATTGGATTGAAAGTAATGGCTTTGAAGGAGAGGTTATTGATATTGATTTTAGAGTAGTAACTATAAGACAGATTGATAATAACTTAGTATATATTCCCAACAAATTAGTAGTAGAAAACTCTCTTAAAAATTATTCTCAGAACTCTAGATCTAAAGTAATTATAACTTGTGGTGTAGGTTATGAATCAAATTTACGAATGGTTAAACAATTAGCTATAGATACCGTAGTAAATAATTTTAAGGATGTAAAATCCAAAGAGCAAACTCAATTTTTTTGGAAAGAATTTGGAGATAGTGCTATTAACTTCGAATTACGTTTTTGGATAGATTGTAAATCTCCTTTAGAAGTTGCCTATGCCAAAAGTGAAACTGTAATGCTTTTAAAAGAAGCTTTCGATGCTAATAGTGTAAACATTCCATTCCCTATTCGTACTTTAAATTTTCCTAAAGACTTTATGAAAACAATTAAAAATGTTTAAAAAAGGTTAAACTTGTATGTTATAATAGCAATACTATTATATTTGTAAGGCTTAACTATGGAAGACTTGCAAATACATATAAAAATTAACCCAGAGTTATATACTAAAAACCCAGAGTCTTCTAATTTAGGGAGGAAAATTATTTCTAAAAGTATAGAAATGTTAAATACTTTAGGTTATGAGAGCTTCACTTTTAAAAAATTAGGCATAGAAATAGAATCTAACGAAAGTTCTATCTACCGATATTTTGAAAATAAACATACTTTACTAGTATATTTAGTAAATTGGTATTGGAGTTGGATAGAGTATAAACTAGTATTTGCTACAGCTAACGTAACCTCATCAGAAAAAAAATTGGAAACAGCCATTCAAATATTAACTGGTGACGTTTTAAAGGACAACACCTTTTCTTATATAGACGAAATTTCTCTAAATAAGGTTATTATAAGAGAGTCTTCTAAAGCCTACTACACCAAAGATATTGATGTTGAAAACAAAAAGGGTTTTTATAAAACTTATAAACGTGTTGTACAACGTGTAAGCGATATTGTATTGGAGGTAAACCCTTTATTTGAATTTCCCCATATGCTTATTTCTACTGTTATTGAAGGTTCGCATCATCAAAAGTACTTTTCCAAACACCTACCTTCATTAACCGATTATGAAGAGGGTAAAAATAATATTGTTCGGTTTTATTCCGACTTAGTTCTTAAAACAATATCTACGTGAATTTGATAAACCGTAAACATATTGCCTTATTTAAGTACTTTGTTTTCCTAATAATTACATTAGCTGTTTTAGGAAAAACAATTCAGAAAACCATAGACTCTATTTCTAATACTAAATACGAATTGGTAGAAAACACTCAAGACGATGCTAGTGATGACGAAATAAAAAAAATAGACTTTCTAATTACTCTATTTTCATCTAACGAAATAGAGTGTCAGTGTAAAAGTAACATTACATATAAATGTACCATTCTATCCAAATTTATCCTTAAAATTTATTCCCCTCCTCCAGAATTATCTTCTTCTATTTCATAAAATCCAAAATTAGTTATTATATAAAAGTACAATATTGTTTAAAAGGTAATTCTTAAAATATATGAAAGAATCCAAAACACCATTACAAAGACTTTGGGGAATATTAGAACCCGATAGACAGGACATTAGACAAATTATTTATTACGCCATATTTGCTGGTTTAGTTGCCTTATCTTTACCCCTAGGAATACAAGCTATAATAAACCTAATTCAAGGAGCACAAATTTCATCTTCTTGGATTGTATTAGTTATTATTGTAACTCTTGGAGTAGCTTTCCAAGGAGCATTACAATTAATGCAAATACGTTTAATGGAAAATATTCAAAAAAAGATTTTTACACGCTCTTCTTTTGAATTTGCTTACCGTTTTCCTAAAATAAAAAGTAGTGAGCTATTTAACTATTACCCTCCAGAATTAGCCAATCGCTTTTTTGATACGCTTACCGTTCAAAAAGGTCTATCCAAAATATTATTAGATATTCCTGCAGCGTTATTGCAAATTGTATTTGGAATTATTTTATTGTCTTTTTATCATCCATTTTTTATTATTTATGGAATGTTATTATTGCTTTTAATTTACGTTGTGTTTAAGTTTACTGCCAAAAAAGGTCTAGAGACTAGCTTGCTAGAATCTAAAAGTAAATATAAAGTAGCCCATTGGTTACAAGAAATAGCACGTTCCTTACTTAGTTTTAAATTATCTGGAAAAACTAATTTGGCCCTTACTAGAAACGACGATTATACTTCTAAATATTTAGATGCTAGAGAAAGTCATTTTAGGATATTAATGTTGCAATTAATACAAATGATTGGCTTTAAAATATTAGTAACTGCTGGTTTATTAATAATTGGAGGGCTGTTAGTACTTAACCAACAAATGAATGTAGGTCAATTCGTCGCAGCAGAAATTATTATTTTATTGGTTATTAATTCTGTAGAAAAACTAGTTACTGGTTTAGAAACTTTTTATGATGTACTTACTTCTTTAGAAAAAATTGGACAGGTTGTAGATAAAGAATTAGAACCTCAGGAAGGTATTAATCCCTTTGAAGGCAATCAAGAATTAAAAATTGAAATAGAAAATCTGAATTATATAAACTCTGAAGGAGACGAGATTTTACGCAATATTAATTTAACAATTCATCAAAAAGATTATATTTTATTAGATGGTGCTTCTGGTGCCGGAAGAAATACATTCTTAAAATTAATATCGGGTACCTTAAGGCCTAACCATGGAACTATATATATTAATGAAACTTCTATGAAGGGTATTTCACTACATTCTTATCGTAGTAACATAGGACAAGTACTTCCTAATCAGCATACTTTTGAAGGTACCATTTTAGAAAACATTACTTTCGGAAATCCCGATATTACCCAAGAGCGTATTAACGAAGTTCTTAAAAATATAGGCCTACTATCATTTGTAAAACAACAAGCTAACGGTATTCGTACTGTAATTAGTCCTCAAGGAATAGAGATTCCTTATACCGTAAGCAAACGTATCTTAATTGCAAGAGCTATTATACATAAGCCTAAACTATTGTTATTAAGAGATCCTTTAGAACATTTCGAAATAGATGAAATGGAACGCATTATTACCTATTTAACACGCCCAGAGCAACCTTGGGCAATTATTATAGCTTCTCGAAACGAGCTATGGAAACGCAATTGTAATCGAGTTGTAAAACTAGAGTCGAAAACTTTAAAATAGGAACAGATGCTAAATATTTCAAATAACAAGAGACATACACATATAGACCTAGAACAATTTAAAGCTTTTCCAAAAGCTTTTGATAACAGCTACTTTAAACTTTTTAATAAATTCCTATTAGCTTTTGCTATTATAGGAATTATAGGAATGTTTTTGCCGTGGACGCAAAACGTAACTGGCAAAGGGTTTATAACTACTCTAACTCCCAGCCAACGTCCACAAACTATTCAATCTCCTATTCCTGGAAAAATTGAAAAATGGTACGTAAAAGAAGGTGATTTTGTAAAAAAAGGAGACACCATATTATTTATTTCAGAAATAAAAAGTGAATACTTTGATCCTCTACTAGTGGAACGAACAAAAAACCAACGCGATGCTAAAAACCGTTCCGTTACCTCTTACGGAAATAAAATAACCGCTTTACGCAATCAACTTAGTGCAATAAAAAACGAGCAAACGCTTAAACTTAAACAAGCTAGAAATAAACTTAAACAAAGCTATTTAAAAGTACAATCCGATAGTATTGCTTTTCAAGCAGCTAAAACCAATATCAAAATTGCTAATAGACAATACGAACGTACGTTAACCTTACAAAAGGAAGGCCTAAAAGCCGTAACCGATGTGGAAGCCAAAAGACTAAAACAACAGGAAACTCAAGCTAAATTAATTACTCAAGAAAACAAGCTATTAGCTAGTAAAAATAAAGTTATTAATGCTAGAATAGAAATTAATCGTATTGCTGCAGAATATGCCGATAAAATTGCTAAGTCGGAAAGTGTTTTATTCACTGCAGAGTCTAGTCAATTTGATGCTGTAGCACAAGCCAGCAAACTAGATAATCAATCTGCCAATTACGAAATTCGAAATGCTTTACTCTATATTAAAGCACCACAGGATGGTTTTATAAACAAAGCACTTAAAGCAGGTATTGGCGAAACTTTTAAAGAAGGAGACAAACTTGTTGGTATTATGCCTACCAATTACGATTTAGCTGTAGAAACTTATATAGAACCTATTGATTTACCATTGATCCACTTAAATGAAAAAGTACGTATCCAGTTCGATGGATGGCCTTCTATTTTCTTTAGTGGTTGGCCCAATGCATCTTTTGGAACCTTTGCCGGTAAGGTAGTTGCTGTGGAAACTTTTATAAGTGATAATGGAAAATTTCGAATTTTAATTGCTCCAGATGCTAGTGAAAATCACAATTGGCCTAAAAATTTAAGAGTAGGCTCGGGGGCATATACTGTAGCTTTATTAGAGGATGTTCCTGTATGGTATGAATTATGGCGAAAATTAAACGGTTTTCCTCCTAACTATTATCAACCAGAAACCAATAAAAATATAAAAGTAACCAAATCTAAAATCAAAAAATAATGGTAAAGTTAGCAACACTAATAAGTGTACTTGCCATTTATTTTTTAACCTTAATAGCAAGTGCCCAAAACACTATACAAACAAAGTTTAAAACACTTTCTTTTGAATCTTACTTGGCTTACGTAAAAAAACATCATCCTATTATTAAGCAAGCCAACTTAAAACTTAGTATTGGAGAAGCTAAGAAGCTTAAAGCAAAGGGGGGCTTCGATCCTAAGATAAATATAGATTATAATCGCAAAAAGTTTAAGGATATTGAGTATTACGATGAACTAAATGCAACCTTTAAAATACCTACGTGGTACGGTATAGAGTTTAAAGCCAATTTTGAAGAAAACACAGGAGAGTTTTTAAATCCTAGACTAGATGTTCCGGAAGGAGGACTTTACAGTGCAGGAGTGTCCTTTTCTTTAGCTCAAGGTTTACTTATTAACGACCGTATGGCCGATGTTAAAAAAGCTCGCTATTTTTTAGAACAAACTAAGGCCGAACGTGATTTATTAGTAAACAAACTTATTTTTGAAGCTAGTAAATCTTATTTTGAATGGCTTGAAGCCTTTAATGAACAGCAAATTCTACTCAATTTTTTGGATGTCGCCAAGCTACGCTTTAAGGGTGTAAAACGTAATGTAGAAGTTGGTGAAAAGGCCGCTATAGACTCTATAGAAGCTAAAATAAGTTATCAAAATAGACAATTAGGTTTGGAAGCTGCTAAACTTAAAACAATGAAAGCTACTTTAAAAGCTAGTAATTTTTTATGGGTAGAAGGTGTTCCTTTAGAAATAGAAGAAAATATTGCTCCAGAAGCTCCTAGCAATGCTATTATTGAAACTTCTCTGTTTTTAGAAGGTATTACCTCGAATACTGATTTTTTAACCAATCATCCTAAATTAAGAAGCTTTGATGCTAAAATTAAAAGCCTGGAAGTAGATCAATTTTTAAAGAAAAATAAATTACTTCCTAAAGTAGGTTTGGAGTACAGTTTTTTAAGCACTAAACCAGAAGAACTCAATACATTTAATACCGCAGAGTATAAAGCTGGCTTTAACTTAAGCTATCCCATATTTCTTAGAAAAGAACGTGGAGATTTGAAACTAGCTAAACTAAAATTAAAAGATGCTAATTTTGATAGAGCTACCACCTTATTACAAATTCAAAATAAAGTAACCGCCATTACATTCGAAATTAATTCGTTACAACGCCAAAACAAAATTATTAATAATATAATTGATAATTATAAAACAATGCTTAAAGCGGAAGAACGTAAATTTTCTTTTGGAGAGAGTTCTTTGTTTTTAATCAATTCTCGTGAGCAAAAACTTATAGAAGCTTCTATAAAGGCTAATAATCTTTTTATTAAAGCATTAAAGGCAAATGCAAAACGATTTAATGTATTGGGATTGGTGGAGTAAATAACGGATAATCTAACATGAGCAAAAAAGCTACTCTAAATACTTTTTAAGAATAGCTTCTTTCTGTTTGGGTATTTCTGCTATTTGTTTTTCTAATGTGTCTATTTCCTTTTCAGTCTTTTCAATTTCAGATATTATTTTTTCTTGTTCCTTAATTGGTGGTAAAGGGATTTTTATTGAAGACAACAACCCTTGATTCAAGCTTTTGATATTAGAACCTTTACTGTCGGTTGTTAATTTATTTCGGACAATATCAGTTTTTAAATAATGACAAAGGAATTTAGAATTAACTTCTTTTGAGTTAACTCTAATTCTAATTGTAAAGCCTGAAAAAGAAGTTTTATCTTTTAATTCATTTATGTATAAAAATCTACCGACTAATCTAGCTGAACCATTTGACCTTACAACTAAAATATCTTTAGGTTGTAATTCATAATCTTTATTTAAAGAGCCTTCAATTTGATTTTTTTCGAGTTTATCTAATTTAGGAGAAAAATCATCTTTAAAATCACCAACACCAATTATCGTGACTAATTCTCCAGAGCTTTGGCGATTGTAATTCAAACCATTTTTGAAAACAGCAATATTTCCTAAAAGTAGATTTTTATGTTTTAACTGATTGAAATTTGAAAGCATCCTACTTCTTTGTAATTTAATACTCTCAATAGCTTTTTTTTCTTTGCTTTCTAGTTTCTCTATTTCAAAAACTAGTTTTTCTTGTATATTTTTTGGGGGAATCGGTATTTTTATATTTCTAAAATCAGTTTTTTGTAAATGTTTTAAACCAACTCCTGCAAAATAAAATTCATTAATTGAATCAATAATGTTTTCTAAAAAATAGAAAATATATTTTGTTTTGATATTATTTTCATTTTGACTATTTATAACAAATGTATCAGTAGAATAACTAGCTTTTCCATTATAATACTTTACAATAGCGTTTCCTCCAGTTGATAGAAATATATTTTCTTTTTCAACTAAATATTCATTGTATTTAAAAGTTTTTTCTCCACTTGTAAAAAAAATGAATTCACCATTTTTAGAATCTTTTGCTGTTCCTACTTTTATTTTTGATTTAGGTTGTTCATCTATAATATCTCCAATATTTACTTTATCCCATTTACTTTCAATTTTTACTTTTTTTTTAGTAGAAATCGAAATGTTTTTCTCAAAATCAACTCGGTCAAAAGTTAACATATCAACCAAGTTTTGATAAGTTACATTCTCTTTTAGATTGTCTTCAATTTCTAAATTAAAGTTTCCATTAAAAGCATTATAAATATAGGTACTTGCTTTTTCTGGGTTTTCAAATGTAGTCGCATCATATAATTGTGTACAATCGTCTATTGTTTTACTACGTTGTATTGGGTGAATACCTTCGCTTCCTCTACGATTACTAAATTCATATCCTAAAAACGCTTTTTCTTTATTCTTTTCACCTGTTTTAATTAAAACTACTTTTTGTTTAAGTGTAATAATAAAATAGAGTAATTTATCTTGTTCTAAAGCTAAAATATTCGTCCATTTTTCTTGCTCATTTTTAGCTTTTACTTTTTTATCATATTCTTGATAAATTTCGTGATTTTTAATTGCTTCATTCGGTGATTTTTGTAATAAGGTTTTATAATCGTCAAACGAAATGTTTTCCCAAACATGAGCAATATATTTTTGTAATGGATTTTCTATTCCGTTAATAGTAACATCTTGTAAATTAGTGAATAGTTTTTTTACTGCTTCTTCAATATTAAAAGCATCTGCATTATTTCTACGTTTTAAAAATAAGGTAACAGTATTTGTTCCTGTTGCCATAAACGTATTAGATCCCATTTCTGTAATGGCTAAAATGTCAAAATATTTTAAAATTATTTCTCTTGTTTGTGTATAGATTCCTGTATTACTTAAAATACTACTTGGTAAAATAATGCCAGCAACTCCTCCATCTTTTAAAAGTTGTTTTGTTCGTTCAATAAACAAACATTCTATTTCACTGCTTTGGTCGGTTAATCTGTCATATAAATAAAAAGCTTTTTTTGATTTATCTTCATTCATTTGTCCTTTAAAAGCAGATACAGAATAAGGAGGGTTTGAAATAATAACATCAAATTGTTTATTGTCCTGAGGATAGGTTTTATCTGTTTCTGTTAGTAAATCTTTAAATTGGGTAGAAGTAGAAAAATCTCCCAAGCCATCTCCGTGAATCACTTTTGCTAAACCGTCTCCGTGTAAGTAACAACTTACTTTGGCTGTTTTTACTAAACGATAATCTTTTTCAATTCCATAAACATAATCTTCAGCCCAATCAAATTGGTCTTCTTTCCATTTTTTTATGGCTCTTTTGGTTGTAGGATTAAATTTACTTTCATCTAAAGAATCAATATATTTTTGGACTTCTTCCATTGATTCCGTAATAAAATGTCCACTTCCAGCAGCGTAATCAATTATAGTAGGTAGTAAATCATTTTTATTTCCTTCTTCAATTTTTTTATCTGTAATTTCTGGAAAAGGAAGACTTTTAATAATAAAACGGGCAATTGGAACAGGAGTAAAGAACTGACCTGACTCTTGCTTTAACCCAGTTGTTAAAAGTAATTCAAAGAAATCACTTAAAAATTGTTGACGATAATTATATCGAATTTGATATACTTGAAGTAATTCGACAACCTCTTTTACAACCTTTGCATTTTCTTCAAAAGAAGCATCATCATAAACTTCTTTAATTGCAAATTCATTATTCTTTTTTAAACGAATTTCGGTTAATATTTCTTTGAATTTATCTTTGTATTGTTCCTCAACTTGTAGAAATTGTTTATCAAATTCTGAATCACTTACATCAGTAACTTTCTTTTCTAAAAGTTCTAACATTCCTCTATTGTAAAGGTCAGTTAATCTTTTTTGAAAAGAAATATGATTGTCTTGTCCTTCAATCCATTGAAAGTGGAGTTGTTCATCTTCATTTCTATTTTCGTCTACTATTTTACACAAAAAAAGAGTGAATATTTTATTAAAAGCATTTGGTTTGTCAGAAACTACATTATGCCTTAAAATTTCTAAAAATCGATTAAAAATATGACTACTGTCTTCTTGTTTTAAAACTTTTAAATCATTCCACGTTAATGCCTTACTTTTAAATTCATAAGGAGTCGTCCAACTGTCAAAAACACCATTCGTTTTTGGTTGCTTATTCCAACGTTCAAATAAATCTTTTACGTTACCAGTTTGTCTGTAATCTTCTTCAATTTTTACAATTTCGTTTCTATATTGAACTTCTTTGTTATTCAATTCAGAAGCATACAACATAATAATATCTGCATTCTTATCTTGTTGAAAATATGTAAATAATTGACCTCCGTTTTTATGAAGATTACTTAATTCCTTTTCATATTCTTTTCCCCAAGTTTTACATTCTATCATTAAGTATGCAGAACCATCATTTCGAGTAACTAAAACATCTAAACGCCCACTTGTTCCATGACCAGTTTTCCAAGTTTTTTCTAGTGTAATATTTTGAGGTTTATACCCTTTTTCAAGTAATCTATTTACACATTCTAAAACAACCCAGTTTTCAGCTTGTGAAAAATTTTGTGTCGTTTTACTTTCAGCAGTTATTTTGTTACCAAAATTGAAAAGTTCTTTTTCAAAATCAATTTCAATAGCATATTTTCCATATTTCTTTTGAAATATTCCAGAAGTATTTTCTTTAGGTGTAAATCCTAATGTCTGTATGAGTTTTTTATATTTCACAATGATTAGGATTAAATTTTCGTTTTAATTTCAGTTATAAATAGAAGGATATCAAAATCAATTATACTCCAATATTTTTACCAAAATTAAGCTATTATTCAGTTAAACTAAAAATAAAATAAATTTTACAACTTAATGCTCCTGTATAAATTGAATAGCATTATCGTTAAATACATTTGGACTTTCTACATTTACTACATGTCCACATTTAGGAATTATAAGTAGTTTTGTTTTTTGATGAATTTTCACCATTTTTTCGATTACAGGAAGGAATAAATAATCTTGTTCTCCCATAATATATAACGTTGGGATTTTAATATCCTTAGCTCTAAAAAAACGTAGCAAAGGATTAATTTCTGCCGTAAGGCGAAACCATTTAATAAATTCTTTTTGATATAGCTTTTTAGCCTCTCTAGCAAACAGCATTCGAGAGCGTTTATGATTTTTTCTGGGCATTATAATAAAAGCAAATAACTTGTACAAAACCATATATGGCATTAGAGTTTTAAACCACGATCCTAACTTCATTAATACTTGTGATCTAAAATTCATTTTCATAATTGCACCTCCCATAATCATACTCGCTACTTTAGAAGGATGTTTCTCGGCTAAATTTCGTATTAAAATAGTTCCCAAAGAAATTCCTATAAAATGAGATTGTTTAATTTTTAGAAATTCTAAAACCTCAGTAATATCCTGTGTAACGGTATCAAAAGTATATCTTTTAGGGTTATTTAACATATTGGTTTTACTATTTCCATGACCTCTTAAATCTAAAACTAACACATTAAAGTGTGCTGAAAAAGAACGCAACTGTTTAAACCAAATAGTGGAACTACCTCCTGCACCGTGTACAAAAGTTACCCAGCTAGAACTGGTAGAATGCAAATAAGTAGTGTGATGTAACAAAATAACTATTTTTTCAAAAGTAATTTACTAATTATAGTCTCAAAGATATTTAAATTTGCTTTAACCTTTATAGAATTCTATTCTATGGAAACAAACTAATATTTACTTACCCTATGCGTTGGACGCTAAAGCCTAAACCTCTAAAAGAAACAGTAATTCATTTACAAAAATCTTTAGGAGTAAGTACCACTATTGCTAGTTTATTAGTACAAAGAGGTATTGAAACTTTTGAACAGGCCAAAACTTTCTTTAGACCCACATTAAACCAATTGCACGATCCTTTTTTAATGCAGGATATGGTAGTTGCTGTACAACGAATTTTTAAAGCTGTAGCAAACAATGAACGCATTATGGTTTATGGCGATTACGATGTAGACGGTACTACTAGTGTAGCATTAATGAGTACCTATTTACAAAGTCTTTCTCCTAATGTTACATCGTATATTCCCGATCGGTATGCCGAAGGATACGGAATTTCTTACAAAGGAATTGATTATGCGAACAATAACGGTATTACTCTTATTATAGCCTTAGATTGTGGTATTAAAGCCATAGAAAAGGTAGCTTATGCTAAAGAAAATGAAATTGATTTTATTATTTGTGATCATCACAGACCTGGAAAAAAAATACCAAAGGCCATAGCTGTTTTAGATCCTAAAAGGGCAGACTGTAATTATCCATATAAAGAATTATGTGGTTGTGGTGTCGGTTTTAAATTAATAAGTGCAATACACCAAAAACTTAATAAACCTTTTAAAGAACTGCTTCCTTTTTTAGACCTAGTTGCTACAGCTATTGGAGCAGATATTGTTCCTATAACTGGAGAAAATAGAGTATTAGCATACTATGGTTTACAAATAATTAATTCTAAACCTAGAGCTGGTTTTAAAGCCTTAATACAACAAACCAAAAAGCAAAAATTAACTATTACCGATGTGGTTTTTACTATAGCCCCTAGAATTAATGCTGCTGGCAGAATGAAACATGGTTTACATGCTGTAGAATTAATGGTAGAACAAAGTTTTGAGAAAGCAAAAGAATTTGCCACAGCAATTGAAGCTTATAATTACAGTAGGAGAGAAGCCGATAAAGAAATTACTATAGAAGCCTTAACACAAATAAAAAACAATAAAGAAGAAAATTTAAAAACTACCGTAGTTTACAAACCACACTGGCATAAAGGGGTTATTGGTATTGTAGCTTCCAGACTTACTGAAACTTATTACAGACCCACATTAGTGTTTACTAAAAGTGGTAATACATTAGCTGCTTCTGCACGATCGGTAATAGGGTTTGATGTATATAATGCATTAGAGGCAAGTTCCGAGTACATAGAACAATTTGGAGGACATAAGTATGCTGCTGGATTAACATTAACGGAAGAAAATTATCCAAAATTTAAACAGAAATTTGAAGAAGTTGTTTCGAGTCAAATTAATCCGCAACTATTAACCCCAGAAATACTTATTGATACTGAGATTAATTTTTCTGAAATAGATGCTAAATTTTATCGTATTTTAAAGCAATTTGCTCCTTTTGGTCCCGGAAATTTAGCCCCTACTTTTATAACTAAAAACACAATAGATACCGGCTATGCAAAAACAGTAGGTGTAGATGGAAAACATCTAAAATGTACTTTTAAAAATAATACTTCTAATACTCCTTTTAATGCTATTGGCTTCAATTTAGGAGAAAAATTAGGCCTTATAAAAAATAATAATCCTATTTCTGTAATATACCATTTAGAAGAAAACGAATGGAATGGAAATTGTTCTTTACAACTTAGAATTAAAGATCTTAAAATAGAATAGCCCCATTAACTTTTTATATATTTGAAAACTTGTTAAATTAATATTTAAAAGTGATTATAACACAATGAATTTTAAAAAGGCTTCGCTATTAATATTATTGATTCTTATTATAGATCAATGGTCTAAAATATACATAAAAACACACTTTCAACTAGGAGAATCTGTAGAAGTGTTTAATTGGTTTAAAATTCATTTTGTAGAAAATAATGGTATGGCATGGGGTATGGAAATTCCAGGTTCTTACGGTAAATTATTTTTAAGTTTATTCCGTTTTGCGGCTATTGGAGCTATTGCCTACTGGTTATGGGATAGTATTCGTAAAAAAGCGCCTAATATTTTAATTATATGTATTTCATTAATATTTGCTGGAGCGCTTGGTAATCAATTGGATTCTACTTTTTATGGTTTATTTTTTGAACATAGCAATAACCAAACTGCACAATTTTTATCTGAAAATGGCGGGTATGCTCCTCTTTTTTATGGTAAGGTTGTAGATATGTTTTATTTCCCTTTATACGAAGGTGTACTTCCTAGTTGGATTCCTTTTAAAGGAGGTACTTACTTTACTTTTTTTGATCCTGTATTTAATATAGCAGACTCTGCCATATCTTTAGCGGTAATGCTTTTAATTACTTTTAATAAAACGGTATTTCCTAAGGAAAAAGAATAATTGTTATTTATCAAAAAAGGTTCTAAGTTCATTTAAAGAGTTTAGCTTCTTTTTGCGATAGATTTTATTAATCTTCATTCTCCGATAAAACCCTATGTATTCTACAAAGGGAAATATATCTTTATAGCCTACACCATCTACAATAACCAACTCTATTAATCCATTTTTTAGAACTTTACAACAAATATTTTTTCCTGTTAAATCTCTTACAATTACTTTGTGCTTAATTAATTGTTCTTTTAATTTTTTTAAGTGTTCTAAAAATAATTTATCCGAATAAGGAGATTTATCCATTATTAAATAATCGTAAAGTGTTAACGAAATATTATTAGTGGTTTCATCCCTTATCAAATCATAAACAAATCCAGTTCCTAAGTTAGTTTCTTCTTTTTTATAAAACTTTGCTAAAAATGGGTATTCAAAATAATTACTTCTTTTATTTTGAATTCTTTCATAATATTTAATCTCTTTTTCAACACGATTATGACTATCGTTTCCTTTTATCTTAACCTTAATACATAAGTTTTGATTATTTGGATGAACATAACATTTTTGAAAATCTCCTTCTCCTATGTAATGTTCTTCTTTAAGAATTAACATTTTTATGCGTTTTTTAGCAACTACTTATCTTATCAACTCTTCTTTTATGGCGGCCTCCTTCAAACTCAGCATTTAAGTAAGCATCTACCATTTCTATAGCCTGAACTTCTGCAATAAAACGAGCAGGAAGTACTAATACATTAGCATTATTGTGTTGCTTAATAATTGAAGCTATTTCTTTACTCCAAGCTAATCCAGCACGCACCTTAGAGTATTTATTAGCGGTTATTGCCACTCCATTTCCTGTACCACAAAGTAAAATACCTAAATCTACCTTAGCATCACTTACTTCCTTAGATACTAAATGTGCAAAATCTGGATAATCTACACTATCATTAGTATTTGTACCAAAATTAATCACTTGATGCCCTAATTTTTCTAGATGTGTAACAATAGTTTCTTTATATGTCGTACCAGCATGGTCATTTCCTATAGCAATTTTCATTTCTATTTTTTTTAATATTTAATACGAAGTTACATATTCTGGTAATACCGTATTGTGTAAATTAGAGTTCATTAAATAATTTATAATTACAAATTGTATTAAAAAAACTTTATATTTTTAAATTCTTTATAAAATTATCAATATTTTCCTTCTTTCAAAAAATTTTTAATAGGACTTTTCTCTAAAAACTCTGAACAAAGTAGGTCGATTAAGCTAATTTGTACAAGTTTTAATGTAGATATTTGTAACGATGTAACATAATGAAATATGGATAGGAAAGAATATCCATAATTATAGAATTTCCCAAATAGCTTCATAAATCTGTTCTAATTGAGCATTAGTAATTACATAAGGGGGTAATATATATATAGTATTTCCTAAAGGTCTTAAGAAAACACCTTTATTTTTAAAATGCAAAAATAGTTTATCTCTAGAGCTTCCATAACGATCCATTTTTTTAGTAAGCTCTAAAGCAAAAATAACTCCCATTACTCTAATATTACTTATCGTAGATTTATTTTTTAAACGATCCCTAAAATTAATATGTGCTTTATGAATTCGTTTTCTATTTTCTATAAATTCTTCAGAGGTTAATAATTCAATTCCTGCAATGGCAGCTTTACAAGCAAGAGGATTAGCGGTGTATGTGTGGGCATGGAAAAGACCCTTAGACATATCGTTGCTGTAAAAGGCATCGAACAACTGTTGGCTACAGGTAGTAATTGCCATGGGCAACATTCCTGCTGTAAGTGCTTTAGAAAGACAAATAACATCGGGTGGAATTGCTATTTGTTCAGAAGCAAACAATGTTCCTGTTTTTCCAAAGCCAGTCATTACCTCATCGGCTATACATATAATATCTTTTTGTTTACAAAATTGTAAAATTAGGTTTAAACCTTCTGCATTATACATTTTCATACCTGCAGCTCCTTGTACTAAAGGTTCATAAATAAATCCAGCAAGGGGCTTATTCTTATGTAATTCAGTTACTTTTTTTAGTATTTCAGCACCATTTTTTGAATTGGGTACAGGAATTCTAACAATATCTATAAAGTGCTTTTCAAAAGGACCGTTGTATATTGATAAACCAGAAGCAGACATAGCACCAAAAGTATCTCCATGAAATGCTTCTTCAAAAGCTAGAATAGTATGCCTATTGTTTTTTTGATTAAAATGATATTGTAATGCCATTTTAATACCTACTTCAGTAGCTGTAGAGCCATTATCAGAAAAAAACACCTTTTTTTGATTTGTAGGCAATATTGCTAATAATTTTTCTGATAACTCTACGGCAGGACTATGTGTAAAGCCGCTAAATACTATCTGATCCAACACTTGCATTTGTGCATATACTTTATTAATAATATAAGGGTTGCAATGCCCATACATACAAGTGTACCAAGAAGCAATTCCATCAATATAAGAATTGCCATTAGTATCGTATAATAAAGCTTCTTTAGCACTTGCAATAGGCAATACTTCCGGATGTGTTTTATGTTGTGTTAACGGGTGCCAAATATTCTTTTTATCAAGTTCTTTCATAGTAATTAAAACAAATGGAGTGCCTTATGCAATTTTTCAGCTTGATAAGCTATTTCTGTGGGAGTAATGGTATTTAATTCGTCTATTCTTCCTAAAATGGAAACATTAGCCATTTTAGAGATTATCTCTTCGGTAGATTTGTTTTCTTCGCCATTAAAAAGTATTCCAATATGCTTAAATCCTTTATTTTTCAGAATCTCAATAGATAATAGTGTATGGTTTATACTTCCTAAATAATGACGAGAAACTACTATAATTTTGTCGTTAGGTTGAATTAAGTCTAAAATTGTTTCTGTGGAATTTATGGGAACCAATAATCCTCCTGCTCCTTCAACTACTAATTTTTCATTACTTGTTAAAGGTGTTTTAATTTCCTTTGCAAACATATTAACTCCATCGATAGTTGCGGCTGCATGCGGACTCATAGGAGTATTTAAGCTAAACGAATTAGGGTGGTATTGGGTTTTAGCATTGCGAACTAGAGACTTCACTTTATCGGTATCCGAAAACTCCAAATCCCCAGCTTGGATAGGTTTCCAATAATCGGCTTCTAATGCTTCAGTAACAATAGCAGAGGTTATTGTTTTTCCAACTTCGGTACCTATTCCAGTAATAAAATAACGCTTCATTTAGAATGATATTTTAGTGTTTTTTAAAAACAAATTTAAGGGATAACCAACTCGGAAACTAACTTTAATGCGCTTTCTATTTCCTTAAAACTATTGTATGAATGCAAACAAAAACGTAGGCGCTCTTTACTTGCTTTAACTGTTGGTGAAAGTATAGGTTTTATATTGTAGCCTTTATTTTGAAGAAGTATAGCTACTTTTTTTACATGTTCTACGCCACTAATAATACAACAATGAATTGCTGATTGACTAGGGATAAAATAATTTTCAAGGTTAAATTCAGAAATCTTTGAATTAAAGAAAGTAATGTTTTCTCTAAGTTTTTTTTGAAGATTAATTTCAGAAATTAACATATCATAACCCCCTAAAATAGTGGCTAAGGTATGGGGTGGTAGTGCTGTGGTATAAATAAAACTTCTTGAAAAATTAATAAGATAGTCTCTTAAATCATCTGATCCTAAAATAGCAGCTCCATGACTTCCTAAACCTTTTCCATAAGTTACAATCTGAGCAAAAACCAGATGTTGGAGATTTAATTCATTAACTAAACCTCTTCCCTCGGTACCAAAAACACCAATGGCATGTGCTTCATCTACTATTAAATAGAGGTTGTTATCTAAGCAATAGTTGGCTAAGGTAGTTAAATCGGGACTATCTCCATCCATAGAAAACACAGATTCGGTAACTACATAAATGGTTCCTTTATTTTGTGCTTTCCAGCGTTGCACTTTGTCATCTAAATCTAAAAAATTGTTATGTTTAAAATTATTGTTTTTGGCAAGGCTCATCCGCATACCATCTCTTATAGAAGCGTGGATAAGTTCATCATAAAAAACAATATCTCCGCGTTGAGGAATACAAGAAAAAAAACCAATATTTGCAGTATAACCAGAATTGAAAATTAAGGCACTTTCTTGAGCATGAAAATTTGCAATACGTTTTTCGACAAGTTCGTATAATGCATAATTACCCGAGAGTAAACGGGATCCAGTAGCTCCATTTTTAATGGATTTACTTATATAAGTATTTGCATTTTCTTGTAAAAGTGTATGTTGTGAAAAACCCAAATAATCATTCGAAGAGAAATCGATTCCCAATGCTTTTGTAGAAAGTTGACGGAAGGTATTAGCATACTTTCGTTGTTTTATTTTTTTTTGTAAAGATTGAGGTAGAGAGTTCAATGTATTAGTTTTAATCTACATCATAGGTAAATTGAAATTTACCTTCTTTTACAACAACTGATTTCCCTGTAGGAAGAAAGTTTAATTGTTCAATAAACACTGCTTCAAAGGTTCCTTTAACAATACCTATAGCAGTATCTATTTGTGTAATTGTTAATTGTCCACTTTCTAAAAATAATGCAGTCCCTGTGGATATTCTCATTAATTCTGTAAGTGATATACCTGTACCAAAACCAAAACCGGACCCTAATGATAATTCGTTTGTGCCTAGTTTTAAATCTTGTTTTTGTAAAGTAATGATTAAGTTATATCGTGCATTAAAAACATTAATATTATCTGCGGCAGTAAATGTTACAAAAGACTCTGTTCCTATAGTAAGGCTTCTAGCCTTATCTGTCCCACTAACAGTAGAAAAGCTAATTAATTTACTATTTATTATCGCAGTCGCAGGAAATTCAGACTTAGGAAATAATTGACTTTCAGAATCATTCTCATCAGACACATTTTCAACAGGACCACCTGTTAGTTCATCAGGATTCAAATTTTCAACATCATCACAATTTTGGAATAACAATCCAATAGATAAAATACTTATTAAAAAAAGTAATTTTGTTATATTCATATAATTTTATTTAACCCAAACCCCTTTCCATTTTAGAGTAGGGATACTTTGTAAGGCATTTTCATTTATAGTATTTTTTTTAAACACAAATTTTTTATCGTAAAGTTTATTATCTAAAAAGTAAGTTACACTAAATTCATTTCTAAAAGAAATAATTGCTTCTAACATTAGTTCAATTTTTAAACTTTCATTAGGGAGAACACTCCCTAACATATGTCTAAACTTAGATGTTTTTTTATCAGGACTAAATCCCTGAGTTACGACCATAACAGCTTCAATTGGGCTATCGTTTTGATTAATAATATAAGCATTCCAATCGTCCATTTCGTACTCATCGTTCCATTCTTTAACTACAGCAATAGAAACATTTTTTACCTTAGGGAATTCAATATCTTTCTTCATTAATTTTAACTAATACTTTTTATTTAATATAACCTTATTCTTAATAATTTTAAAAATAATATATAAGAGGAGAATTCAAGTTATGATATAAAAATTTTTATTTTTATATCATAACTAAAGATAATACATATATGCATTAGAAAATCTATTACAGTATAGGATTACTTAAAAAACGAACACTTTGTTGCACTTTTTAATTTTACCATAGTAATGCTATAATTAAATTGAGATGCACTCGTTTTTAATGTGTTTCCAAACCTTATAACGAAGTTCTAATATTTAATATGGATTAAAAATTTAGAAGTAAACAATATGTTTATAAATGTATCATAATATTATAATACTATGTAAAGAAAATGTTAATAACTATAGTAAGTTTTTTTGTTTTTTAAAATTGATTTTTCAATACAATTATAATTATAAACATTCCAAATTTTAATATAATTTTCGTTTCACTAATTGTTCAACTTTAAAACCGCTTTTTAAACATTAAAAATAATATGTTTATTTCAAAAAAATACATTTAATGTTGTTATTAACAACTGTTAATAACAATACACTATTCTATGTTTTTCAGTACTTTAATAGTATAATAACTTGTTAATTAATTTATAAAAGACATATAAAACAAGAATACACAAATTTTAACTTTAAAAGTTATACCGCTATTCACAAGCTATAATAACACTCATTATTTTTTTTAAATTTTAAAAAGAAAAGAATTATAATTAAATATATGTTTATAACAAAATAATAAAGGCTAACTAAACATTTTAAAACTAAACTATTCTAAGATGACTTCGATTATTTTTTAATGATTCTATAATAGTTATTGTTTGTTGTACAGCATTAGGATGTACTACGAGTTCTATACCTCCTAATGCGTTAGAATAAAAAGGGGTAATACTTATCATAGTTTCATTTTTAAAAAAGAAAGGAATCTTAGCTTCTAGTAATAAATGTTTTAATACAGAATATTCGTGAGCATAAGTAAATCGTGCTACTAAAACGTAATCTTTCATAAAATAAATGTTACTTTTTTATGAATAAAAGATAAGAATTTAACTTCATTTAATTAGTCTTAGGGTTAAATTCTAAATATTAGCTGTACTTTTAGCTAAATTCAAAAGTAAAATGGGTAGAAGAAGCAATAGTCAAAAAAAGAAAAAAATAAGTATAGGTAATTTAGATGTTAAAATTCTTCAGGTACTTAAAAAAGTAGGTAGTAAACCCATAAATTATAAACAAATAGCTGGAAAACTTAAAGTTACAGATGCTAGTGGACGTAATCAAATTATAAAAAAAATAGCACAATTAGCTGCTAAAAAACAAATAGAAGAAGTAGAGAGAGGTAAATTTGTTTTAAAAGTTTCGGCAAGTACTTATACAGGTAAAGTAGACGTTACTTCAAAGGGTTCGGCATATGTAATTGTAGAAGATTTAGAAGAAGATATTTTTATACCAAGTAATGCTTTAAATAAAGCTTTTCATGGCGATGTAGTAGAAGTATATTTATACCGTCGTCGCAGAAAAGGCAATCATGAAGGAGAAATAAATAATATTATTCAGCGTAAACGAACTGAATTTATAGGTGTTATAGAAATTAAAGAAAAATTTGCTTTTGTAAGTTGTCAAGATCCTAAAATGTACACCGACTTTTTTATTCCTAAAGAAAGAATTAATGGAGCTAAAAATGGCGAATTGGTATTAGTTACTTTAGATGATTGGCCCGAAAAAGCAGATTCTCCTTTTGGATCGGTAAAGGAAGTGTTAGGAATCCCTGGAGAACATGAAACTGAAATACATGCTATATTATTACAGTATGGTTTACCTTACGAATTTCCTAAAGAAGTGGAGCATTATGCAAACGATTTAGATACTTCTATACAAGCAGATGAAATAGCTAAACGTAGGGATATGAGAAAAACCTTAACATTTACTATAGATCCTAAAGATGCTAAAGATTTTGATGATGCTTTGTCTTTTGAAGTTTTAAAAAATGGAAATTATGAGGTAGGTGTTCATATTGCAGATGTATCCCATTACGTACAACCTGGAACCATTTTAGATAAAGAAGCTTACGAGCGTGCTACTTCTGTATATTTAGTAGATCGCGTAGTACCTATGTTACCTGAAATTTTATCTAATAATGCTTGTTCATTACGTCCTAATGAAGAAAAATATACATTTTCTGCAGTATTCGAAATTACTCCTAATGCTAAATTAGTAAACGAATGGTTTGGTAGGACAGTAACTTATTCTGATGCTCGTTTTGCTTACGAGGAAGCACAACAAGTAATAGAAACACAAGAAACTTTTATATCAGCTTCTATTTCTATTACAGGTGAAGAATATAATGTAACTAAACCTATTGCTAAAGCTATTTTAAAATTAGATGAATTAGCTAAAATAATGCGTACTGCCCGAATGAAATCTGGTGCGTTGTCTTTTGATAAAACAGAAGTTAAATTTAATTTAGATGAAAATAATGAACCAGTAGGAGTGTTTTTTAAGACTTCTAAGGATGCTAATAAACTTATTGAAGAGTTTATGCTATTAGCGAATAAAAAGGTCTCAGAATTTATAGGAAAGCAAAACCCTAAAAAAACTTTTGTATATCGTGTACATGACGAACCTAATGAAGAAAAATTAGCTTCGTTACAAACGGTAGTTTCTCAATTTGGACATAAACTTAATTTACAAAATAAAAATACGGTAACTTCTTCTTTAAACAAGTTACTTAGTGATGTAAAAGGAAAAAAAGAACAAAATATGGTAGATACACTAGCTATTCGTACCATGAGTAAAGCAATTTATACTACCGAAAATATTGGTCATTATGGGTTAGCCTTTGATTATTATTCACATTTTACATCACCCATACGTCGTTATCCAGATGTAATGGCACATCGTTTATTACAACATTATTTAGATGAAGGAAAATCTGCTAACGAAACAGAGTATGAAGATAAATGTAAACATAGTAGTGAAATGGAAGGTTTAGCAGCAAATGCAGAACGAGATTCTATTAAATTTATGCAAATTAAATTTATGCAAGAACATAAACATGAAACTTTTGTAGGGGTAATTTCTGGAGTTACCGAATGGGGAATTTATGTAGAAATTATTCAAAATAAATGTGAAGGAATGATTCGTCTTCGAGATTTAAACGACGATCATTATATGTTTATTCAAGATAAATATGCGGTAGTAGGAAAACGTACAGGAAAAGAATATATATTAGGAGATGAAGTTTTAGTAAAAGTGCGTAATGCCGATTTAATAAAACGTCATTTAGATTTTACTATAGTAAATCCTAATGAACAAGAAGAGTTAGTATATACTTCGTAAGAATAATTAATGCTTTATAGGTATTATAGATTAATATATTGCAAGTTTATTTAGAATATTGCATATCAAATTTAATACTCTTTACTTTGTAATCAATACATACAAAAACATGTTTTACGAAGACATTAAATTAGCAATTAGTTTTGGTTTTATACTAGCTATTTTAGTTGGTCCTGTATTTTTTGTACTGTTAGAAACCGCTGTTATAAAAGGATTTAGAGCAGCTTTAGCTTTAGATTTTGGAGTTATAATAGCCGATGCAACATTTATTATTATAGCTTATTTAAGTACTAGTCAATTACTCGAAAAAATAAAAGATGAACCTGCATTATTTATCTTTGGAGGAGTATTGTTGATTGCCTATGGAGTAATTACATTTATTAAAGAAAAAAAAATAAGTAATTTAAAACGGAATCTTTCTGTAGAGCTTATAAATAAGCATAATTATTTTAAATTATTTTTTAAAGGTTTCCTTTTAAATTTTATTAATATAGGAGTACTAGGCTTTTGGCTTACTATAATTATAACAGTAGGTCCACAACTAGAAATGAATATTACTAGAGTAATTAGTTTTTTTGGATTGGTTTTAGGAGTGTATTTAGTATTAGATATGGGAAAGATAATATTAGCTAAAACCTTAAAAAGAAAATTAACCCCAATACGTATTTTTTATTTAAAAAAAGGAGTAAGTATATTAATGATTATTTTTGGAATAGTACTTTTAAGTAAAGGTTTATTTCCTAAAAGTGTTGAAAAACTTCAAAACGAAATAGAAAAAGTAAGTCCATATAATTGATTTTTAATAATAACCTTTTAGTTAATAAAGTTATTTTAATGTTCTTTTATCGATTAAATAATACTTTTAATCGATAATTATTATTTTAATTTTTTGTTAGAGTTACTTATAATATAGTTGTTCTTTTTCTTTGTACTCAGGTTAAACAGTTTATTTTTTCCGTTTAACGTTAAAACAATGATTTATGATATATAAAAAAAGTACTATGAAAACAAAGTTATTTATTTTAGTAAACTTATTTACTTTAATAAATATAGCTTTTGCTAAAAATTTAAATACAGAAAATGTTACAGCCAACCAAATGGTAAATATTGCAGGGAAGCAACGAATGTTATCTCAAAAAATGGCCAAAGTATATCTTTTTAAAGCATATGGAGCCAATTTAGCAACTCTAAATTCAGAATTAAATATTAGTAAAATAATTTTTGAAAGAAATTTAGAAACTCTAACTATCAATTCAGATAAACTTTTTTCTTCTGTTGTTCGCAAATCTATTAATAAAGAAAAAACTACTTGGAATACATTTAAATCTATTTTAAATAAGCCTGTTAGTGAATCTAATGTTTTAAAAATTTTAGAATTATCAAGTCAATTATTAAAAGATAGTCATGCTGTTGTAGTAAAAATTAAAAAAGAAAATATAGATGCTAGTTTTGCAACTAATCCTGATTTGTTAGAAATTATTGATAAATCGGGTAAACAGCGTATGTTATCTCAGCGTTTATGTTTGTATTTTATTGCTAAAAAGTTTGCCTTAAAAAATAAAAATAAAAATTTTAGAAATGATGTAGCTTTATACTCTACATTTAACGAATTAGATGAATCATTAGGAAGTCTACTTAACTCAGAACTTAATAACATGAATGTAGAGGAGGCAGTAGGGCAGACTATGTTTACTTTTGAAAATTTAAGAGCACAAAAATCTGAATTTTTAGATGGTACAGCTTCCTTAAATTTAGTGTATAATACAACCAATAAATTAACTAAAGATTTTGATAATCTTACTTCAAAATATGCAGCTTTAAAAACTAATGATGAAGGGGTAATTAGTGCTAGGTAGTCAGTTATTATTATATCCAAGTTTTTAACAAATAAAAAAGCCTTTAAGTAGTAAAATACTTAAAGGCTTTTTTTAAGAGGTGCCAAGCGGATTCGAACCGCTGTACATGGTTTTGCAGACCATTGCCTAACCACTCGGCCATGGCACCGTATATGGACGGCAAATATAGCATAATTTTATACTTATATACAAATATTCTATACTTTGATATTTAATTATCTAAAATTATCTACTTTTTGTTCGCTCTATAGTTACCATTTCTACATCGCCACCAATAGGAGGGTTTATTTTAGAAACAGCAATAGTAGCAGTAGTAACTTGTATAAGTTCTTTAAAAATACGATTAAGGATTCGTTCGGCAACATGCTCTAATAAATTAGAACGAATAGCCATTTCTTCTTTTACAATTACATTTAAATGTACATAATCTACAGTATCAGATAATTGATCAGACTGTGCAGATCTGTTTAAGTTTGCCTTTATAATTAAATCTACACGGTAATCGGAACCTATTTTAGATTCTTCTATTAAACAACCATGATTAGTGTGTACACGTATATTATGTAATTTAATAATTCCCATTTTGTATTTTTAAATAAAAAAATATAACTAAATGTAGTTTATTTTCTATTAATTGGAGTTAGCTTATATTCTTTCTTTTTAATTTTAGAACTTTTAGAAATATTAAAAATGCCGCCAATTACAATGTTTCTTTGTAAGAAAAAGAAGTTTTGAGAAGCACTATCTGCACTGGAAGGAGTAGTAGTAATATTAGGTAAATCTATCCAACCACCTTTAAGTTCCGATTGTATAAAGAAACGCTTAAAAAAAGTAATATTTAAACCGACTACTGCATCAATACCATAACCAGATAAGTGAAATTTATTATTGCGTTCACCACCAAATAAACGAGTGTCAGTTTTTGGATATAAAATACCTGCACCGCCACCAGCTAAGTAATTAAATTGTACTTTTTTTACATCTAAAATACGATTAGAATATCGTAATTCTATGTTTGCAAAATTTAAACCATCCGTGTGTTCAAATCTTAAAAAATCTTCGGTAATTCTTATATCATCGTTGTTAAATCCACCATCAAAAGGAGTATTTGCATTAATAGTTCCCGATATTTGAGTGGTTTGATTTTGTTCTACTACATATTTCATATGATCTATACCAAAAGAAATATCCCAATGTGGTTTAAAATAATAACCTACTCTAAAATTGTATTGAGGTATGGTAATATTTCCAGGGTTAAAATATTTATCAATTGAAAATTTAGACTGTCTGTCAGTTGCTTTTACATCTTGTAACGTAAAACTATAATTATCACCTCTAAAACTAATGTCTGAATTAGTATAATTAGAACCATTCCAACCCCAATAAAAGTATAATTTTCCTTGCTGATTATAAGAATTGGTTTTTTCTTTATTCTGTGCCCAAATATTAATATAACTTAGTAATAAAAGAATCAATAGTAATTTTTTAATCATAAAAAAAGTTGAAAAATTTAGAGAGTACAAAAGTATAGCTTTTATAATGTAATTACTTTCAGTTTTTTCTTTTTAATACTTATTTAGGAAGGAAATAAAGGATTCTTAATTCCATTAGAACTTACATATTTTATAACTTTACAGTATATTATTATACGTATGCATTTAGAACATAAATCTTTGAATTTTTTAGAACAAGTTATAGAAGAAGATCTTAAAAACGGATATAGTAAAGACGATTTAAGGTTTCGATTTCCTCCAGAACCTAATGGATATTTACACATAGGACACACTAAAGCCATTGGAATAAGTTTTGGATTAGGGGAAAAGTATAATGCTCCAGTAAATTTGCGTTTTGATGATACTAACCCAGCTAAAGAAGAACAAGAATATGTAGATGCTATAAAAGAAGATGTAAGTTGGTTAGGGTATCAATGGGATAAAGAATGTTATTCTTCAGATTACTTTCAACAATTGTATAATTGGGCTGTTGAATTGATAAAAAAAGGAAAAGCATATGTAGATTCTCAATCTTCCGAAGTTATTGCCAAACAAAAGGGAACACCTATAGAGCCTGGAGTAGCAGGACCATATCGTAATCGCTCTGTAGAAGAAAATTTACGATTGTTTCAAGAAATGAAAGATGGGAAGCACGAAGAAGGAACTCATATTTTACGAGCAAAAATAGATATGACATCTCCAAATATGCTTATGCGAGATCCTATGATGTATCGTATTATGTTTAAATCTCATCATCGTACAGGTACTAATTGGTGTATTTATCCAATGTACGACTGGACTCATGGAGAAAGCGATTATATTGAAAAAGTTTCACATTCTTTATGTTCCTTAGAATTTAAACCTCATAGGGAGTTATACGAATGGTTTTTAAATCAAATAGATACAAAATACCTGTTACCTAAACAACGCGAATTTGCCCGTTTAAATTTGAATTATACGGTAATGAGTAAACGTAAATTATTACAATTGGTAAGTGACGGCATTGTTTCTGGTTGGGACGACCCTCGTATGCCTACTATTTCAGGATTAAGAAGAAGAGGATATACACCAGCATCTATTAAAAACTTTGTAGAAACCGTTGGAGTAGCTAAACGCGAAAATATTATAGAATTATCGCTATTAGAATTTTGTATTAGAGAAGATTTAAATAAAATAGCTACTCGTGTTATGGGAGTTTTAAACCCTATAAAATTAGTTATTACTAATTATCCAGAAGGGAAAGAAGAAATACTCCAAATGGAAAATAATCCAGAAAAAACCAATTCTGGTACTCATGCTGTGCCTTTATCAAGAGAAATTTATATAGAAAAAGAAGATTTTAAAGAAGAAGCCAATAATAAATTTTTTAGATTAACACTAGGAAAAGAAGTACGTTTAAAAAGTGCTTACATTATTAAAGGAGAATCTGTAATAAAAGATACCAAAGGAAATATAACTGAAATTCGTTGCACATACGATCCAAAAAGTAAGTCGGGTAGTGGTACTGAAGCATCCTTACGTAAAGTAAAAGGAACGCTACATTGGGTATCCATTAAACACGCTATCCCTGCAGAAATAAGAGTGTATGATCGATTATTTACTGATGAAGCACCAGATAGTCATAAAGACAGAGACTTTATGGAATTTGTAAACCCTAATTCATTGAAAACAGTACAAGCTTTTGTAGAACCTTATTTACAAAATTCTAAAATAGGAGAGTATTTTCAATTTCAACGTTTAGGTTATTTTACGTTAGATACCGATGCTACTATAGAAAACTTAGTATTTAATAAAACTGTTGGATTAAAAGATAGTTGGGCAAAACAAAAATCAAAAGCACAACAAAACAGCCAATCTAAACAATTGAATAACCAAGGAAAAGGACAAGCTAAAAACCCTATTGGAGAAATTCAAAAATTAGGTAAAAAGTACACTAATCTGCCATTAGAAAAACAGCAATTAGCTAAACTTAAAATACAAGAATTAGCTAAAGAAACTACTTACGAAGATTTAGCTTCTTTATTTGGAACCGCAAAGAAAAAAGTTGGAACTCGTATTGCTGTTGTTATAGCATATGGTATTTATTTAAGCAAACCAACAGTAACTATTACAGAAGAAGGTAAACAATTTATAAATGAAGCTTTAGAAGATGCTAACAAGCTGTTGGTTAGTGAAGCTAAAACATTACATTTTGAATAAATTATAATTTTAATAAATGAATACATCACAGCTTCATTTTAAAATATTATCATTCGAAGATTTAGAAATTATTTTGCCCTTAGCATTACAATTGAATAAAGAATATACTTCAAAAAAATTAAGTGTATATTTTTCTGAAATGTTTGGTTATAAAAATTATACTTGTTTTGGACTTTTTTTTAATAAACAAATAATAGGGTTAACAAGTGGATGGACTACAACAAAATTGTATAGTGGTAAGCAATTAGAAATAGACAATGTAATAATTGACAGTAATTATCAATCCAAAGGTTATGGAACTTATTTAGAACAAAAAATTAGTCAATGGTGTAAGGATCGTAATTATAAATCTATAGAGTTAAATACCTATATAATGAATTCTCGTTCGCATAAATTTTATTTTAACCAAGGTTATGAAATTATTGGTTTTCATTTTGAAAAAAGTATTGAGTAATTCTAAGAATTAGACAATAATAATTTCTAATAGCATTTTTTTTAACAATAACTTTTTGTAATTAAAACAAAGCTAATATAACTGCTTTTAAAAGCTAAAAAAATAATAAATAACGTAGACTTCATAAAATAAAAAAAGTCGCTTAAAAACTATGTAAGCGACTTTTTTGTTTAAATTCTTTAATTTTAATAAAAACGTTTTATGAATCAGATTCAAAGTAATCTGTATTGTCGTTTTTAGATTTATTATCTGAAGATTTTTTATGGGTAATCCCTTTTTTAATATTTTCCAATTTCATGGCTTCTCCCATTTTATTAGAAGCTAAAAAAGAAGTAGTCATTTCTGTTAACATATCGCTACCAGCATTTGGAGAATTTGGCATTAATATTAAATTACTATTAGTATGCTCGCCAATAGATTGTAACGTGTCATAATGTTGTGTAACAACAATAAGAGCAGAGGCTTCTTGGGAGTTAATACCAACATTGTTTAATACGTCTACAGATTCTTCTAAACCACGAGCAATTTCTCTACGTTGATCTGCAATACCTTGTCCCTGTAAACGTTTACTTTCTGCTTCTGCTTTGGCTTTTTCTACAATTAAGATACGTTGGGCATCTCCTTCGTACTGTGCAGCAATTTTTTCACGTTCGGAAGCATTAATACGATTCATAGCTTCTTTTACCTGCTCGTCAGGATCAATATCGGTTACTAAGGTTTTAATAATATCGTAACCGTAATCCATCATAGCTTCGTTAAGTTCACTCTTTACGGCAATAGCAATATCATCTTTACGTTCAAAAACATCATCTAATTTCATTTTAGGAACTTCTGCGCGTACTACATCAAATACATACGAAGTAATTTGGTCGTGTGGGTAATCTAGTTTATAAAAAGCATCATACACCTTTTCTTTAATAACTTTAAATTGTACAGAAACTTTTAATTTTACAAATACATCATCTTTAGTTTTAGTTTCTACAATAACATCTAACTGTTGAATTTTTAGACTAAGACGACCTGCAATACGATCTACTAATGGAATTTTAAAATGTAATCCCGACTGGCGAATAGTAGTAAATTTTCCAAAACGTTCTATAATGGCGGCAGTTTGTTGTTTTACGGTAAAGACACCTGCTGCAATAATAACTATAGCAATAAAAATAATAATAGGATACCCTAACATGGTTGTTTGTTTTTATTTGTTAATGATGGATAAAAGGTACAAAAAAAGAGACGGTTAGGTCTCTTTTTTAAATTGAGTAATAAAGTTTTTAAATTTATAATTTGTTAATAGCTTTCTCTAATCTACTAACTGTTTCATCTTTTCCTAACAAAGCAGCAATTTCATACACATCTGGTCCCTGTAAAGAACCCACTAAGGCTAATCGTAAAGGCATCATTACTTTTCCAAACCCAATTTCTTTGCTAGTAATCCAAGCTTTAATTTGAGTAGTTACATTTTCAGTAGTAAAGTCTTCAATAATTTTAACAACATTAACTAGTTCTTGCATTAATTCAGTAGTGCTTTCTTTCCAAGCTTTTTTACTTGCTTTAACATCATATGTTGTGGGGGCTTCAAAAAAGAACTTTCCAAGCTCATATAAATCTTTAGAAAATACAGCTCGTTCTTTTAGTAAACTAACAATGGTATTTAATGGTAGGGTAGAGGTGATTCCTTTAGTTCTTAATAATTCAGAAAAGTTTTCTGTTAACTCCTCATTACTTTTTTGTTGGATGTATTGCTGTTGAAACCATTTGTTTTTTTCAGGATCAAATTTTGCACCCGATTTGTTAACTCTTGCTAAATCAAAAGCAGTAACTAATTCTTCTAAATTAAAAATTTCTTGTTCTGTTCCAGAATTCCACCCTAATAATGCTAAAAAGTTAACAACAGTTTCTGGATAGAAACCTGCTTCTCGGTAACCTGAAGAAACCTCATTAGATTTTGGATCGGTCCAATCTAAAGGAAACACAGGAAAACCTAATTTGTCGCCATCACGTTTACTTAATTTTCCTTTTCCAACAGGTTTTAAAATTAAAGATAAATGTGCAAATTTTGGAGCATTCCATTTAAATGCTCGGTAGAGTAGTACGTGCAATGCCATAGAAGGTAACCATTCCTCGCCACGTATTACATGAGAAATTTCCATTAAATAATCATCTACAATATTAGCTAAATGATAAGTTGGCATACCATCACTTTTAAACAATACTTTATCGTCAAGTGTATTAGTATCTATAGAAATAGTTCCACGAATAATATCCTCCATAATCAAGGTTTCATCTTGAGGCGATTTAAACCGAATAACATAGGGCTCGTTAGCGGCAAGCTTAGCTTTAGTTTCTTCCGTAGAAAGGCTTAAAGAATTAGTAAGGCTTTTTCTGTTATGCCAATTGTAAATAAAGGTTTTCTTTTCTGTTTCATAACGTTTTCTTTCTGTATCCAATGCCTCGGCAGTATCGAAAGCGTAATAAGCATGTCCTTTAGTAATAAGTTCTTCAGCGTAGGCTTTATATAAATGTTTGCGCTCACTCTGTTTATAAGGTCCAAATTTCTCATTTTTTCCCGGGCCTTCATCATAAGAGATGTTACACCAATCTAAAGCCTCTTTAATATAACTTTCAGCACCTTCCACAAAACGAGTTTGATCGGTGTCTTCTATACGAAGTATAAAAGTTCCATTATGCTTTTTAGCAAATAAATAATTAAATAAAGCGGTACGTAACCCTCCAATATGTAGTGGTCCTGTAGGACTTGGTGCAAAGCGAACTCTAATAGTTGACATAAATTCTATTTTTTGCAAATATAACTATCTATAGCATGTAGAAAATTAAATTTGTTACACGTTAATTGGCATTCCTATTCAAATATTTAGTTTTTAAACTAGTTTATGTAACTTTAGAGGTTTAATAACAATATATGTCAGCAGATTACGAAATTATTATAAAAAAGATTCAAGGTTTTGTTCAAAAATTTTATGTAAATGAAATTATTAAAGGGGTTTTAATATTTATTACTGTAGCACTGCTGTACCTATTAAGCATTCTATTATTAGAAGACTTTTTGTGGTTTTCAATAACAACTAGGACGGTATTATTTTGGACTTTTATAGTTTTTTCGGTTTACTTATTTATTCGTTTTATAGGTATTTCTTTAGCTAAATTAATTAAGTTAGGAAAACAAATTTCGGCCTTAGAAGCTTCAAAAATTATAGGCAATTATTTTCCAGAAGTAGATGATCAACTTATAAACTTATTACAATTAAAATCTTCTTCCATAAATTCAGATTTATTAGAGGCTAGTATTGCTCAAAAATCCAAAGAATTATCGCCAATACCTTTTAAATCTGCTATTAATTTTAAAAAGAACTTATTGTATGCTAAATATGCTTTAATTCCTGTTTTATTGTTTTTACTATTTAGTTTTTTTAAAGGATTTAGTTGGTATAAAACAAGTTTAAGTAGAGTGGTTAATTATAATATCGCTTACGAGCCGCCAGCCCCTTTTCATTTTAAAATTATAAATGAAGACTTGAATACTTTAGAACATAAAGACTTTACACTATTAGTTACTACACAAGGAAAAATAGTTCCAAATCAAATACAAATTAACTATAATGGAGCTAATTATTTTTTAAATAAAGTAGAACACAATAGATACAGTTATATATTTAGCAATTTGAAAGATCCTGTTGTTTTTTCGTTGCAGTCTGGTGATATTAAAAGTAAAAAATATGATTTAACAATTAACGAAGCACCTTCTATTTTAGATTTTAGAATGAAGATTTTACCTCCAAAACATGTAAATTTGTCTTCAAGAATTGTTTATAATTCTGGTACAGCCGTTGTACCAGAAGGAAGCCGTTTAGATTGGATAGTAAATAGTGAAAATGCAAAAAATATCGATTTTGTATATAACGATTCTACATATACATTTAAAAAACAAAAAAACTTTTTTCAGTTTAACAAACGTATAAATAAAAATATAGACTATCAAATTACCAGTTCTAACGAATATGTATCTAATTTTGATAAATTAGACTTCAATATAGAGGTTATAAAAGATAAGCACCCTCTAATTAATGTACTTTCTAAAAAAGATTCTTTAGATAATTCGAAGCAATTTTTTTACGGGAGGTTGTCCGACGATTATGGATTATCCCAATTAAGAGTTGTTTATTTTATAGCAAATTCGCCAAAAGATAAAGAATTTAAATCTTTAGCTTTTTCTAAAGGAACTTCAAGCGAATTTACCTTTCAATTTCCAAACGACATCCAGTTAGAAGAATCAAAGAAATACTCTTTTTATTTTGAAGTATTTGATAACGATTCTTTTAATGGTGCTAAATCTTCAAAATCCGAAACCTATAATTATACGGTACTTTCCAATATTGAAGAGTCGCAGAATGAATCTAATTATCAAGAAAAGCAATTAGATAATTTTGAAAAGACGATTGAACAGTTTGAAGAATCTGAAGTTGATTTAGAACAATTTACTAAACTTCAAAAACAGTCCTTATCGGTAAGTTTTAAGGAAAAAGAAAAACTAGAAAATATATTAGAAAAGCAGTTTTCTCAGCAAAAAAAGTTAGAAGAACTTTCTGAGAAATTGAAAAAAACTTTAGATAAATTAACCGATCCAGAAGTTAAAAACCCAACTAAAGAAGAGTTAGAACGCACAAAAAGGGAATTAGCAAAGAATAAGAAAATTATAGAAGATATTAAGAAGGCGATGGAAAAACTATCGCCTAAAGAATTAAAGGATAAGGTTGATGAATTAAAGAAAGAAAACAAAAAAGTAACTAAAAACTTAAGTCAAATATTAGAGCTTACTAAAAGGCATTATGTTATAGATAAACATCAGCGTATTGTAAAAATGTTAGAACTTTTAAGTGAAAAACAAAATGCAGAATCTTTAAAGGAAAATAATTTAGAGAATCAAAAACAGATAAATAAAGAGTTCCAAATTATTAGAGAAGAATTAGACGATTTAAGAGATCATAATGCAAAACTTAGAAAACCTATGGTATTAGATGATGATTCTGTTTATGAAGGAAAAATTGAATCAAAACTAAAAGAAACTATAAATAATATTGAAAAATCAAATTCGGATTTAGCCAAAAAGAAACAGTCTGTTTCGTCTGTAATGATGAAAAACTTAGCCGATAAAATGTCTAAAACAGCAGCGGCAGGAGCTTCCGAACAATTAGAGGACGACAAAGAATCTCTTAGACAAATATTGGATAATTTAGTTTTATTTTCCATAAATCAAGAAGATAATATGGATCGTTTTAATACTATTGCCACAAACAATCCTAACTATTCAAAACACATTAGAACTCAAAATAGATTAAGAGAACATTTTAACCATATAGACGATAGTTTGTTTGCCGTTTCGTCTAGGAACCCAAAAATAGGAACTAAAATTAATAGTCTAATATCCGATATTACCTATAATATGGATAGTTCTTTAGAATCTCTTACAGATAATAAGGTAAGAGGAGGAGTTACTAAATTACGTTTTGCCATAACAAATTCTAACGACTTAGCAGTTATGCTTTCTTCCAGTTTAAAACAATTAAACCAAAGATTAAAACCAGGAAGCGGAGAAAGTAAAAAGAAGCAACAAGGTTTTCAATTACCAGATATTATAAAAAAACAGGAATCTCTTAATAAAGCTTTTCAAAAAGCATTGCAAGCAGGACAAAAAAAGCCAGGCGATTCTAAAAAGGAGCAATCTGGTGGACAAAAAAAGATTGGTAGTTCTGGCGAAGATGGAAAAAAGGGAGATAATGGAAAACAAGGTAGTGAAGGAAAACAAGGACAGTCTGGACAATCTGGAGAGCAAGGCAAACCAGGAGAAGGTTCTAGTAAGGGTACAAAAGGAGAATCTGGAAATAATGGTTTTGGCATAGGACAAGGTAATAAAGGGCAGGGTTCGGGTAAACAAAATTCAGAAGGGGAAGGAAATAGTGATGGTAATGGTAAACCTTCAACAGAAGCCTCTAAAAAAGGCACTTCTAAAAGTAATGGTAGAGAAGGTAAAAATGGTAAACCAAATGGCAAAGAAAGTAAAGATTCTGACGACAAAGGAAAATCTGAAAAAGAATCTAATAGTAAAAACAAATCTAATACAGTAGGAAAAGGGAAAGGAAAAGGAGATAAAAGAAATTCAAAAGAAGGTAAAACAGGAGGTACAGGTAATGGTTCTTCAGAAGATGAAAATGATTACGAACAACTTTTTGAGATATACAAACAACAACAGAATCTTAGAAATCAATTGGAAGATAAAATGTCTAAAGAAGGAGTTGTTCCTAGAACTGAAAAAAGAATTTTGGACCAAATGAAGCAAGTAGAAAACGAACTTATCGAAAAGGGGTTTAATACAGAAACTTTAAATAGAATGTTAAATTTAAAACATCAATTATTTAAATTAGATAAAGCACAATTTAAACAAGAAAAAGAGAAAAAGAGAAAAAGTAAAGCAAATACAGAACCTTTTATATCTAAAGATTTTGTAACACCAGAACAAATTAAAAAGTATTTTAATGCTACAGAAATATTAAATAGAGATGCGCTACCTTTGCAACCCAATTTTAAGAAAAAAGTTAACGAATATTTTAATAAGTAGTTATGATAAGCTTTAATTTTATTGAAGTAAAGGAAGACTTTGATGTATCTAAATTTACTAAATGGTTACAGAGAGTCTCAGAATCGGAAGACAAAAGGATAGGTAATATAACATATATTTTTTGTTCTGATGCTTATTTATTAGGTATAAACCAACAATATTTAAATCACGATACTTATACCGATATTATAACTTTTGATAATTCTATTGGGAATTCTATAAGCGCCGATATTTTTATATCTGTAGATCGTGTTGTGGCAAACGCAATAGATTTTGAAGTATCGTTTGAGGAAGAATTGAAGCGAGTTGTTGTACATGGTATCCTTCATTTGTGCGGTTACAAAGACAAGACAAAAGAAGATGCTACTTTGATGCGGATTAAAGAGGACGAAAAAATTAGAATGTTCCACGTGGAACAGGATTAATTCTTTTAAACTTAAGAGCTCTATTTTAATGAAAATCTATTTTTCTATTTGTAGCTTTGTAAAATAGTTACTAATTATTATTAATACGTTCCACGTGGAACATTCAATATATGTTTGGACAAGAATACGATGTTATAGTAGTTGGTGCAGGTCATGCAGGAAGCGAAGCTGCTGCTGCTGCTGCCAATATGGGTTGTAGTACATTGTTAATTACAATGAGTCTTCAAAACATTGCCCAAATGAGTTGTAATCCTGCTATGGGAGGGATTGCGAAAGGACAAATAGTAAGAGAAATTGATGCTATTGGTGGATATAGTGGAATAATTTCAGATACTTCGGCTATACAATTTAAGATGCTTAATAAATCTAAAGGACCAGCCATGTGGAGTCCTAGAGTTCAATCGGACCGTATGCGTTTTGCGGAAGATTGGAGATTAAAATTAGAAGCTACTCCAAATTTAGATTTTTATCAAGAAATGGTTTCGGGTCTTATTGTAGAAGGAGGAAAGGTTTGCGGAGTAAAGACTAAATTAGGTATTGAAGTTCGGAGTAAAACTGTTGTTCTTACTAATGGTACCTTTTTAAATGGACTTATACATATTGGAGAAAAACAATTTGGAGGTGGTAGGGCAGGAGAAAGAGCTGCTACAGGAATTACAGAGCAGTTAGTAAAATTAGGTTTCGAATCGGGTAGAATGAAAACGGGTACACCACCTCGGGTTGACGGACGCTCTTTAGATTATTCTAAAATGGTAGAACAACCAGGCGACGAAAAACCTGAAAAATTTAGTTATTCAACTACCACAAAAGCATTAACTAAACAAAGGTCTTGTTTTATGACCTATACTTCTTTAGAAGTTCATAATTTATTAAGAGAAGGTTTTGATAGATCACCAATGTTTAATGGGTCTATAAAAAGTCTTGGTCCTAGATACTGTCCATCAATAGAGGATAAAATTAATCGCTTTGCAGATAAAGATCGTCATCAGATTTTTGTAGAACCAGAAGGTTGGAATACTTGCGAGGTATATGTAAATGGATTCTCTACTTCCTTGCCAGAAGATGTTCAATTTAAAGCACTGCGTTCTGTTGTAGGTTTTGAAAAAGTTAAATTCTTTAGACCTGGTTATGCTATAGAATACGACTATTTCCCACCAACTCAATTGAAGCATACTTTAGAAACTAAATTAATTGAAGGTCTATTTTTTGCTGGCCAAATTAATGGTACTACAGGATATGAAGAAGCAGCTTCTCAAGGGTTAATGGCAGGTATAAACGCAGCATTGCAAGTTAAAGAAAAAGATCCTTTTATACTTACAAGAGACGAAGCGTATATAGGAGTTTTAGTAGACGATTTAATTACAAAAGGTACCGAAGAGCCGTATCGTATGTTTACCTCTAGGGCAGAGTATAGAACATTATTAAGACAAGATAATGCCGATTTTAGATTAACACCTAAAGCATACGTTATCGGTTTAGCTTCAGAAGCTAGATTACGCGCTATGGAAGAGAAACAAAAAAAATCTTCAGAGTTTATTAAATTTTTAAGAGAAACCAGTATTTCCGAAAAAGATGCAAATCCTATTTTGGAAAACAAAGGTTCGTCGCTAATGAAGCATAGCGATAAAATTTTCAAAGTATTATCAAGACCACAAGTCAAGCTAAAAGATTTGACAAAAGTCGATACTATTAAAACATATATGTCTAATAATAATTTAAATCAAGAAGTATTAGATCAAGCAGAAATTCAAGTTAAATATTCAGGATACATAGAAAAAGAAAAAAATAATGCTGATAAATTATCTAGATTAGAACATGTAAAAATTCCTTCTAATTTTAATTATAAACAATTAAAATCGCTATCATTTGAAGCCGGTGAGAAATTAGGGAAAATTCAACCTATTACTATTGCTCAGGCATCTAGAATTAGCGGGGTTTCTCCAAGTGATATTTCTGTATTGTTAGTACATTTGGGCAGATAGTTTTGTACTGATTTTTAAACGTTCGTTTTTAAAATAGAAATCTAGTAAAGAATACGTTTAACAATAGTAGACAAAACGATTACTTAATTATTGTAAATCAAAAATAGTAACCAACCAAAGCGTGTTCCACGTGAAACTAGTTATATGAAGTCAATAAAAGTAACGGATCACTCTGTTTCTCAAAAAGAGTTTGTTTTAGAGTATGATTCACTTTTTGATTGGTACAAAACCACTCCTGTACCAGAAAATATATCCCAATATTATGAGAGCGATAATTATATTTCTCATACCGATAGAAAAAAAACAATTATAGATAAAGCATATCATTTTGTTAAAAAGAGAGCTTTAAAAAGAAAAGAAAAATTAATTTCTAATCTTATCGAAGTTTCTAATAAGTCAATATTAGACTTTGGAGCAGGAACGGGAGCTTTTTTAGAAATATTAAATAAAAGAGGTTGGCACTCTATAGGAGTAGAACCTAATGAAAAAGCTAGAGGTTTAGCAAGAGACAAAAATGCAATTTGTATGGCTTCTTCAGAAGAAATACAAAATCATAGTTTCGATGTTATTACTCTTTGGCATGTTTTAGAACATGTACCAAATTTAAAAAAACAGTTTAAAGAATTTAGTAGATTGCTAAATACAAATGGTTTTCTAATTTTAGCGGTACCTAATTATAAAAGCTTTGATGCAAAGTATTATAAAAGCTTTTGGGCTGCTTACGATGTCCCTAGACATTTATGGCATTTTTCTGAAACCTCAATACAAAAATTAGCAGAGTCTAACGGATTCAAATTAATTAAGTCTAAACCTATGTGGTTCGATTCTTTTTATGTCTCACTACTATCAGAAAAATATAAGAAAGGAAAAATAAATTATATAAATGCTTTTGCTGTTGGATTACTTTCTAATATAAAAGCTATATTAAATAACCAATTTTCTTCAAAAATTTACATTCTTAAAATAAAAAAGTAAAAAGAGCCTATTTCGTAAAGAATCTTATTTTTTATATGCTATCCTCCCGTTATCTCTATAAAGTTTCTTAAAACGCTCAATTTAGGCTTATTAATAATTTAAAAAAACTATTAATAATATAATTAATTATAAGAAAAGATTATTATAAAATTTTATTGATCTTAAAAATAGTTAAAACTATGTACTTTAGTGCATTTCGCTTTTAGCTTCTAAAAAATTATCTTCGTATTATGTCTTATCAACGAAGTAATGGTCATAGCGTAAGTCGACTAACAGTTCACTTAGTTTGGAGTACAAAATACAGATATTCAGTATTAGAAGGAGATATCAAACAGCGTTGTTGAACAATTTTGGTGCAGATTTTTGAATCTGAGGATGTTAATATCTTAAAAGGAGTAATTTCAACTAATCATGTTCATATGCATGTTGAATATCGTCCATCATTATCGATAAGTGATTTGGTTAAGAAATTAAAAGGAAGAAGTTCAAGAAAATTACAACAAGAGTTTACAGAGCTAAATAAGCGTTACTGGGGTCGTCATTTCTGGGGTATAGGATATGGTTGTTGGAGTACGGGAAATATTACGGATGAGATGGTTAACGAATATTTAGAGCATCATCGAAAGCCTAATGATGATGGTTCAAGTTTTATATTAGAATGACTTTCAGTCGCAAAGGAAACTATGGACTTGAAGTCCATAGTGGTTCATTTATATTTAGGCGTATTCAGAAAATGCGTAATCCCTTGTAAATACGAGGTTTTTGTTGTAAATTGAAGTAAATAAAAACCCCGAAAACAGCTATTGAGAGCTAAAAACGGGGTTTTACATTTACGTTATTTATGAAATTACAAAGAATAAGTGAGTTTCAGCATGAATTTTCGTTTTTATCTTCTCAAGAAAATTTAGATTCTTTCTACGCCCGTTTTTTGCAGAGTGATTTGGGTAAAACATATGTAGCTCTTCCTTGGGATTCTCTAGTTGAAAGATTGAATATTAAAGAAAAGCAATTGGGTTCTAAAATGATGTTTAGCCCTAAAGGTAGAATAGGTTTAGTGTTTTTAAAGCATTATAGTTGTTGTTCAGATAAAAAACTGATAGAGCAACTCAACGGTAATATAGATTATCAATTCTTCTGTGATATTCATTTAGGTTTTAATCGTCTTACCAACTTTAAAATAGTAAGTCAAATACGTTGCGAATTAGCAGCTAATCTAGATATCGATGCTTTAGAGAAAGACTTGTTTGCACATTGGAAGCCTTATATCGATAGTAAGAATCAAATTACAGTAGATGCCACTTGTTATGAAAGTGAACTTCGTTA
>CALLUJ010000065.1 GCA_938011245.1 uncultured Aquimarina sp.
ATTAATGAGAAGTATATTCAAAATTATTTCAACGAGTTTTGTTATAAATTCAATAGAAGATATTTTGGAAACCTTTTGTTTGACAGGTTGGTTGTTGCTGCTATAACTAATACCTGGGATTAATTACGGATAGTCATAAAAGTTTTTATCAAGATTCAGCTTTTTTCAGCTTACTAAAGCACAAAAAAAGAAAATTTCAAAAAAGTATTGTTCAATTAAAACTTTCGAAAAAAACATAAAGAATACTATCGACTTTGAATCAGTTCAAAGCTTTTATACTCAACTTAGAGACGCATTAAAAGATATTTCTCCAAGTGAACTCGATGTAAATAATTATTACGATTTATCATTGATAATTAATTTAATTTCCAGAAGCCATATATCTACAATTAACACTTTCTATTATACTTATGTTCAGTCTTTAATTGCAAATGGAATAACTGAGGAAGATATTACGAGTTCTGAATATCTTTTCGCAATGTACTATTATGTAAAAACAAAAAATGCATTATTACTTTACAATAAAACGACTAACGATAATTATGATACAAGTCATTTTTACAAGCAGTTAGAAAATGATATTAAAGAAGAAGAAATTTATATTAAAAAGCATTCTAAATCGCTAGATAAAAAAACAATAGACAAGGTTTTTAAAGATAAAATGCATTTTAGAGAACATCTTTCTTATGTTATAGAAAACATTTTTATTCATAAATCAAAAATTAACAGTTATAAGCTTTTAAGAAGTTGTTTTAAAAAGTACATTAAAGGAAAAACGAATAAAGCTACTTATCAAATAGCTCAATTTATAGAAAAATATGATGCACCAGATTATTATCCTGAATGGGTTTTAAAAGAGGTATATGAAAATTTACTTTCTTATGGTCATAGATTTGAAAATGACAAAAACGATTATCAAGATTTAACGTTAGAAGAGTTAATAAATAAATATAGTCATCTGGGGAGTTTTGATTTAAGAGATAAAATACATAACTATATTAGACTCGCTTTATTCGAAAATAGACAAATTGATGTCCAGAGTATTTATTTATACTGGACAAAATATTATCAAAGAAAAGATTATTCATTGTATGGACTTCCTATCGCTTTAAAAACATTAGAAGTTGAGAATTTAATCTCTCTAAAAGAATGTATTGTACTAATAAACGAAATCCAAGATGTATCTGAAAAAGGATATAGACATCTACTGGCAGATTTTATTGAATTATATCCACCTTATAAAATAATTCCATTTTTAGAAGCTCAATTTGATGTCAAGGAATTGAGAATAGAATGGTTTAAGTTGCCAATAAAATGTATTGATAAGATTAGTGAAAGAACTTATAATATTGAAAAAAGCAGATTACTTAATTATCATCGAAATAGTTCAATTCCCTTAGAAGAAATAGAAAATGTTCTTTATTCAAACAAATTTAATAAGCTAGAGTCTACTTTAGATCTTTTGAGAATAAAAGTTAAGTATACAAAAAAGCAAAAACGAATAATTTTAAAATTTCAACAAACAAAAATAAGGTTTACCGAATTAGCAGAACAAGATAATTATGGTTCAGATAGACAAACCCGCCAACGAAGACTAGATAACGGAATTTTATCCTTTAAAGATGTCAGTTTTATTAAAAAGAAAAAATTAAAACCAGATGAAATTGCATCTTATTCTGATGGATATTATACTTCTCTTCCAGATATAGAAGTATTTAAAATATATGAATCAACACTTATGAAACATCACTTTAAAAGAATATTATATAATTCCTTAATTAATAAAACAAAAAACATAAACTATTTTTATGCACTATACTATCATCCAGGGAATGTACTCGCAATGATAAAGAAATATAGAAGTGATAAAGAGTTTATAAAAGCAGTTGAGAGTTTTGAAATTTATATGAGATTATCAATGTATTTAAATTTCAATGTAGATATAAAATCTTTTAAAGACTAGTCTTGATTATAAAATATATCATATAGAAATATGAATTTACATTAAGAAGTAATTAATTACTGGATTGAATTGAGAATAAAGATCTGTCTTAATTATGATTGATTATCAATTCAAATTTATATAAGATTTGATTCTCTTTCATTATATAAGCTACTCATAAAACTCACTATAATATCAAAATCATCAAGCAGAAGGTTAGACACTTCTCCGCTTGGGCTCACTAAAGCGGAAATTTTATCAAGTTTGATAAAATTTCCGCTTTTTTTATTTCCTATATTACCCGTCATTTCTGGGGTTAGCGAGAAAAAGTTTATCTTATGCTTTCTGTAGAAGAAGTAATCTAAAAAAGTAAAATGGTCTACATATTACAGCTCTTTCCATTATAAAACAAACTAGCTAAAATTCCCTGATTTGTAAAAAAATGTCCCAAATATAACCTGTTTTCGGGATAAGACATGTTCAAAAAACAACATTACGTCCCATTTATTTACTATTTTTGGGACAATGCTAGACTTATCAATTATAGAAAAAGAGATTAATAAAGGAGAAGTCTTCTTTATTTCTAACTTTACAGAGTTAGGAAATTATGAAGCTGTACGGAAATCTTTGCAACGACTAACAAAAGAGGACAGGATAAAACGCATTGCAAAAGGGATTTATTTTTTACCTAAAAAGCACGAACGACTAGGTGTTATTTACCCGCATGCTGCACAAATCGCAAAAGCTATTGCAAAACGAGACAAAGCAAGAATAATAGCAACTGGGTCAACAGCTTTGAATCTATTGGGTTTATCAACACAAATTCCTTTGAAGGTGGTATTCTTAACAGACGGATCAACAAGGAAAATAAAAGTTGGAAATCAAACCATACAGTTTAAAAAGACAAATCCAAAAAATCTAAGTATTCAACATCGATTAACAAACCTTATAATTCAGGCATTAAAAGCAATTGGAGAAAAAAATGTAACCCCAAAGCAAATTGATAAAATACAAACAATAATTGATGAAAGTAATGAAAGGAAACTCATCTATCAAAATTTGAAAAATGCACCCGTTTGGATACAAAAAATAATATTGAGTAAATGAACAACTGGCTAACATTAACAAAAGAAGAACAGATTAAGTTATTTACTCAAATTGGAGAGCAAACAAATTTACCGCCACAAACTATTGAAAAAGACGCTTGGGTTACACTAATCTTACGAATGGTATTCACTTCCGATGTAACCAATCATTTAATATTTAAAGGAGGAACTTCATTAAGCAAAGCGTTTAATTTGATTCAACGATTTTCGGAAGATATTGATTTAGGGATTGACCGAAAGCATTTAATTTTTGAAGGTGATTTGTTAAAAGGACAAATCAGAAAATTATAGAGCTGATTATAAAGAAATGCAGAATAGCATGATACACGGTGCATCGCTTGATTTTGATGTGCTATTAGAAAATATAACAAACGAATTGAAATAAATGTCTGACGACCAAAAACGAATATTAGAAAGTAGCCTTTGGGCAATTGCCAATTTACTTAGAGGAAAAATGAATCCTGATGATTACAGAGATTATATTTTAGGATTTATCTTCTTTAAATATCTTTCTGAAAAACAAAATATCTACGTTACCGAATTACTACAGGGCGAAGATGAAACCGATTTTACTAAAGTAACTGATAACGAAACCTTAGAAGCCTTACGCGAAGAATGTTTAATAAAATTAGGGTATTATTTAGAACCCAAAGAATTGTTTTCTGCTATTGCCGAAAAAGGGAACAATAAAATTGAAGGAGAAAGCAATTTTATACTAGACGAACTACAAGCGGTACTAAACCATATTGAGCAAAGCACAATGGGTAACGATTCGGAAGAAGACTTTGCTGCCTTGTTTGAAGATTTAGATTTGACCTCTACAAAATTGGGGAGAACCGTAAATGCAAGAAACGAAGTCATAGTAAAAATTATAAACGAACTGCATAAAATTGATTTTAAGTTAGAAGATTTAGAATCAGATGTTTTAGGAGATGCTTACGAATATTTAATTGGAAAATTTGCAGCACTTGCAGGTAAATCTAAAGGCGAATTTTACACACCAAAACAAGTATCTAAAATACTAGCCAAAATTGTAACGCACGGAAAAACAAAACTAAAATCGGTTTACGACCCAACTTGTGGTTCCGGTTCTCTTTTATTACGAGTAAAAAAAGAAGCCGAAGTAAGTGAATATTATGGGCAAGAATTAAATCGTACCACATACAACTTGGCTCGTATGAATATGATATTACACGATATCCATTACCGAAAGTTTGATATTAAAAACGAAGACACCTTAGAAAACCCTCAACATTTAGATAAACGTTTTGAAGCTGTGGTAGCCAACCCGCCATTTTCTGCACATTGGAAAGGGAACAAAAATCCATTGAACAGCACAGACGAGCGTTTTGCACAATATGGAAAATTAGCGCCTAATACTAAAGCCGATTATGCTTTTGTACAACATATGTACTACCAATTAGCCGATAACGGAACAATGGCAGTGGTGTTACCACACGGAGTTTTGTACAGAGGTGCAGCGGAAAACCTAATACGTAAATATTTAATTGAAGAAAAAAATGCTTTAGATGCCGTAATAGGTTTACCTGCCAATATTTTTTACGGAACAGGCATACCAACTTGTATTTTGGTGCTTAAAAAATGTAGAAAAGCAGATGACACTATTGTAATGATAGATGCAAGTAGTGACGACCACTTTGTTAAAAATGGGAATAAAAACGAACTAAGAGATACAGATGATAAAAGTGATATTGACGATATTGTAAACGCTTATATAAATAGGGTTGAAATTGAAAAATATTGCGCTGTAGTGTCGCTTGATAAAATTAAGGAGAGCGATTACAACCTGAATATACCAAGGTATGTAGACACTTTTGAAGATGAAGTAGCAATAGATTTACAAGAAGTAAGCGAAAGACTAATGGCTATTGATAAAAAATTAGCTTTAGCAGATACCACAATTGCACAGTTTTGTGAAGAACTAAGCATCCCAAAACCTTTCTAAATGGAAAACACGAATTTAAAACCTGTTATTCGTTTTCCTGAATTTACAGAGAATTGGGTAACAGAAAAATTAAGAACAAAGATTTCTTTTATTGCAGGTTACGCTTTTAAGAGTGTTAAAATGAAAAATGTTGATAGCAAATATCAACTAATAAAAATGTCAAATATTTACAGGAATCAATTAGACTTGAAAAGAAATCCTTCATATTGGGGTGATATAGATTCGAAATTAGAAAAATATTTGCTTAAAAAGAATGACATACTTTTGACACTAACAGGAACAGTTGGGAAGAAAGATTATGGGTATTCAATTGTAATACCAAAAAATAATAGATTTTTATTAAATCAAAGACTTGTTTGCTTAAGAGCAATACCTGAAAAAAGCAATGAGCATTTTATCAATTACTTAATTAAAACCTCAAGATTTTATTATCTATTTTTTTCTGAATCTAAAGGAGGTACTGGAAATCAAGCTAATGTAGGTGTTGAGGATTTGAGAAATATTCAATTACCTATACCAAAAATAGCTGAACAACAAAAAATTGCCAATTTCTTAACCTCTGTAGATGAACGCATCACTTCATTAAAAGAAAAGAAAGACACCTTATTAGATTTTAAAAAAAGTGTAATGCAAAAAATATTCAATCAAGACATTCGCTTTAAAGATGACAATGGAAATGATTTTCCTGATTGGGATGAAAAGGTTTTAGGTAAAGTTTGCTCAAAAGAATCGTCAAATATTTCAGCGAATTCACTTAAAAACAATAATGGAACGTATAAAATATACGGAGCGACTGGACATTTACAAAATGTTGATTTTTATAAAGAAGAAAACCCATATATAGCAATCATTAAAGATGGTTCAGGTGTTGGAAGAACTCTTTTATGTGAAGCCAAATCTTCAGTACTCGGAACTCTTGATATATTAAAGACTATAGATAACAATAACTTGTATTTTATTTATTCATTACTAAATCAAATACACTTTGAAAAATATGTATCTGGTAGTACGATACCACATATCTATTTTAAAGATTATTCTAAAGAATTAGTTAAAGTTCCAAAACCAAAAGAGCAAATTAAAATAACTAATTATTTAAGCGTTTTAGACGATAAAATTGAAGGTATACAACAAAAGATAGATGCTAGTGTAGATTTTAAAAAAGGCTTACTTCAAAAAATGTTTGTGTAGTATGGAAGACAAAAAGCAATTAAAACCAAGTGATGAATTGTCTAACTTTTTACTATACACAACGCCTAATAGTGAAGTAAAAATTGAAATTTATTTTCAAAACGAAACCGTATGGCTTAGTCAACAAAAAATGGCAGACTTATTTGGGGTAGGAAAAGCAGCCATTAGCAAACATTTAAGTAATATTTACGAGTCTGGAGAATTGCAAAAAAAAGCAACTGTTTCCAAAATGGAAACAGTTCAAACAGAAGGGAACAGACAGGTAAAAAGAACAATAGACTTTTATAATTTAGATGCCATTATTTCGGTAGGTTATCGGGTAAACTCAACAAAGGCAACACAGTTTAGAATTTGGGCAACCAAAACCTTAAAAGAATTTATAATTAAAGGTTTTGTAATGGATGATGATCGCCTTAAAAACGGTCAATATTTTGGGAAAGATTATTTTGATGAACTCTTAGAAAGAGTTCGTTCTATACGTACAAGCGAACGCAGAATTTATCAAAAAATAACCGATATTTTTCAAGAATGCAGTATAGATTACGATAAAAATTCAGAAACAAAAAAACTCTTTTTTGCAACTGTTCAAAACAAATTTCACTTTGCAATTACAGGTAAAACCGCAGCAGAGATAATATATCAAAAAGCAGATAAACAAGTTCCTTTTATGGGATTAAATACTTGGAAAAATGCCCCTAAAGGGCGTGTATTAAAATCTGATGTAACTATTGCTAAAAACTACTTACAAGAAAAAGAAATAAAACAGTTAGAACGTACCATAACGGGCTATTTTGACTATGTAGAAAACCTAATAGAACGCAGAACTTCTTTTACTATGGAGCAACTTTCAAATAGTGTTACAAAGTTTTTGGAGTTTAATGAATACAAAATACTAGATGATTTCGGAAAAATAAGTAAACAACAAGCTGATACAAAAGGCAAAGCTGAATATGATGTATTTAACAGAACACAAAAAATAGAGTCGGACTTTGATAAAGCCATAAAAAAACTACCCAAACCTAATGGTGCATTGTAAATGATAAATTATGAGTGAGAAGAAATCAAATATAGTTAAGGATAAAAGTTTTGCATTTGCATTACGAGCAGTAAAACTATATCAATTTTTGGTAGAACAAAAAGAGTTTGTATTAAGTAAACAATTTTTAAGAAGTGGAACAGCTGTGGGTGCTTTAATCCGAGAAGCCGAACACGCAGAAAGTAAGGCAGACTTTATTCATAAAATGGCAATAGCTCAAAAAGAAGCAAATGAAACAGATTACTGGATAGAGTTATTGCATCAATCGCATTATTTGGATAATTTACAATATGAATCTATATCCAAAGACATCAAAGCATTAAATAAAATTTTAGCATCCATAATAATATCTTCAAAACATAATTATTATGGTAAAAAATAACTTACAATTCATCATTTACCACTTATAATTCAAACAAAATGACTAGTCAGCCAGAACAATTACTAGAAAACAATTTGGTGAGCCAATTAGCAAAATTGGGTTATGAAAAAGCGGTTATAAAAGACGAAGCAGATCTATTAATCAATTTAAAATCACAGTTAGAAAAACACAATAAAATTACGCTATCTGATAATGATTTTAAGCAAGTTTTAAATTACATAAACAAAGGTTCTATATTTCAAAGGGCCAAAATACTGCGCGATAGAGTTCCGTTTACCAACGATAAAGGAGAAAACAAAACCGTAGAACTCATTAATCAATTGCATTGGTGTAAAAACGAATTTCAAGTTACGCAGCAAGTAACAATGGAAGGCAAATACAAAAATCGTTACGATGTTACCATTCTAATAAACGGTTTGCCTTTAGTACAAATAGAACTTAAGCGTAGAGGTTTAGAGCTAAAAGAAGCTTTTAACCAAATAAACCGATACGAGCGTCATAGCTTTGGAGCAGGAGCTGGTTTGTTTCAATTTGTACAAATATTTGTAATTAGCAATGGTGTAAACACAAAATATTATGCTAACAGCCCCATAAAAGCACGTAGTTTTAAACAAACTTTTTATTGGAGTAATACCAATAACAAACTCGTAACGCAACTTTCAAAATTTACAGACCTATTTTTAGAGCCTTGCCATATTTCTAAAATGATTACTAGATATGTTGTCCTAAACGAATCTGCTAAAATATTAATGGTACTTCGTCCTTATCAATATTTTGCAGTAGAAGCAATTATAGATAGAGTAAAAGAAACTAGTAAAAACGGATTTATATGGCACACCACAGGTTCTGGAAAAACCTTAACCAGTTTTAAAGCAAGTCAAATTCTTACCCATATGCCTAAAGTGCATAAGGTAATTTTTGTGGTAGATAGAAAAGATTTAGATTATCAGACCACCAAAGAATTTAATAGTTTTAGTAAAGGCAGTATTGATGGCACAAATAACACCAAAGCTTTGGTACAACAATTGACTGGAGATCATAAATTAATTGTTACTACCATTCAAAAACTAAATACTGCAATTAGCAAAGCAAAGTATTTAAACCAAATGTCGATTTTAAAAGATAAACGAGTGGTTTTTATATTTGATGAATGCCACAGAAGTCAATTTGGAAAAACCCACGAAGACATTAAAAGCTTCTTCGAAAAAAGCCAAATGTTTGGTTTTACAGGAACACCAATTTTTGAAGATAATGCAGGAACAAACGAATTTGGTAAACGAACAACGGCAATGCTTTTTGGTGGCGAAAAAGCGTTACACAAGTATGTAATTACAGATGCTATACGAGATGAAAATGTGTTAAAATTTTCTATTGAATACATTAATACGTTCAAGAAAAAAGAGCACATTTTAGATATCGATGTTGAAGCTATTGATGAAAAAGAAGTAATGGAAGCACCAGAGCGTTTAGATGCCATTACTGAATATATAATTGCCAACCATAACAGGAAAACACACAACAAAGAGTTTACGGCAATTATGTGTGTTAGCAATGTAGAAACGCTTATTAAATATTACCAACTATTTAAAGAGAAGGACCACAATTTAAAAATAGCCACTATCTTTTCATATCAAGCAAACGAAGAAGATAAAGATGCTTTAGGTTTCACAACTTCTGAATTTGATGAAGTAAATTTAAACGTAGTAGCAGAACCAACACCAAAGTATAATTCTAAGCATACAAGAGAACATTTGGATAGTTTTATTGCCGATTACAACAAAACCTTTGGTACAAACTATTCTACAAAAGACACTCAAAGTTATTATAATTATTACAACGATATTGCTAAAAGAGTAAAACACAAACAAGTTGATATTTTATTGGTTGTAAATATGTTTTTGACAGGTTTTGACAGCAAAACATTAAACACCATTTATGTAGATAAAAACTTAAAATATCACGGTTTAATTCAGGCTTACTCTAGGACTAATAGAATTTTAAATGAAGTAAAATCACAAGGAAATGTGGTTTGTTTTAGAAATTTAAAACAACATACAGACGATGCCATTGCTTTGTTCTCAAACATTGAATCTAAAGATGAAATAATAATCAAGCCTTATGAAGATTATGTAAAAAAGATGAATGATGCTTTTATACAATTACTTCAAATTACACCAACTGTAGATAGTGTACATGAATTAAAAGATGAAGAAGATGAACTTGCCTTTGCCAAAGCATTTAGAGAGTTAATGCGAACGTTAAATGTTTTAAAGACTTTTACCGAATTTACTTTTGATGATATAAGTATAAACGAACAAACTTTTGAAGATTACAAAACCCAATATTTAGATTTAAGAGATAAGGTAAAAAGAGAAAAT
>CALLUJ010000066.1 GCA_938011245.1 uncultured Aquimarina sp.
ATAATAGTAAGCAATCTAATCGCTTCGATGATTTGTAATTATCAACCTTAGTTTTGTAAACCTTTTGTTCTTCTAGTGATTCTAATATTGGTGTATTTAATACTTTTCCCATATAGCTCAAAGATAATGAAATCATATTATATCCGAAATGGTATGATTTATACCATCGAGAATTAAAATCTATAGCCCATAAAATTCAAAAATTACATCCTGATTTACAATATGATTATACCCAATACTTGAATGCTCATATTGAGTAAAAAACAATACTAATAATACACAATTGTATCGTATCCTCATACTATAACTCCTATTAGTATTTAAACAAATATTTAAAAAGCTAACATATTCTTTTTAAGAAACTTAATAGTTTCAAAAGCAATTAAATTATATCCTGTAGAATTAGGATGTCTATCAAAATACCAGCCTTTAATATGTCCAAAAACAGGATCTAAAGACATATCATTCACTTTTACAACATAACCATCTGGCTTTTTCCCCCACCCCTTTCTAAAGTACGTATAAGGTTTTAACCACGCATGATACTTTTGAGGAATTTTAGACAAATAACACTGACGTACATTTAAACTGTTTTTACCATTAACTTTTAAATAATCATTATAAGGAGTAAAAACATCTAATACCTCTAAATTTTCTTCCTTACCTATCTTGTAAATTAAATTGTTAACTTGTATACAGTCTTTAGGGGGCATAAAGCTTGTTATTGTTGCCAAATACAAAACAGCTTTTGGATGATCTTTATGTAACTGGCTTATTAAAGCCTTCATTCTTATTGGGTATTCTTTTTTAAAATTCTTGTACTTAAACCAATCATTAATTCCCATTCTTAAAAAAATAATATCAACATCTTTTACCGTTGCTATTTTTTGATTGTAATGCTTACTACCCAACAATCGTTTGGCGGTTTCTCCTCCTTTACCTGCATTTATAACCTCTAGTTTTGGCAAGCCTTCTATTTCCGCTAATTGCTCTATCATTTGCTCTAAATGTGGTCCTTCTGGTTTCACCTCTCTAGGCATATTTCCTATCGTAGTACTATCTCCTACCAATAAAACTTTGGTCTTTTTAATATTTTGACTAAAATTTATAGTCGTAAAAAATAATAGCAAAACGGTAATGATTCTATTCTTATTCATAAAATTAATTTTGTGATCTATTTATTAAAAAATAAATTTACTAAATCATCAAAGTTATGTTGTCCTAGAGAGTCCTTATATTGTATCTAATCATATAATTTTTAGTCCTAAAATATCACTCAACAATACTAATCTTGGTATTCCTTTTTTTAAGCCCTTGAAATTCACTTTTGGATATTATCCGAGTATTGTAGACACTTAACCATTCTCATACTATCATAAATTATCTGTTTCCTCTATACAAAATTCTATCTAATTCTCCTTTTACCTTAATTTTATAAACCAATGCAACTTCATTAGGTAGTTTCGAAGGTAAATTAATTTCTAGGTAATCGTCTGTTCGTTTAAAACCTACAACCCCGTAACCTAAAAGACTTATACTCATTATTTTATTACCAGAACCTACTTTATTTTTATTAGATAAACTTTTAATTCTTGCTTTATTATTTCTTGGTATCCCCATCTGAATAGCGTATAATGCATTTTTCTGTGTCGTAAATCTAAAGTCTGACGACTTAAATTTAGTAACATTAGGAGTTGCATATCTGTGCTGCATCGCTTTACTCCATACATATCTTAATTCTAAAGGATCTATATGTCCTTCTCCTTGTATTTTCCAAGGTCTAGATCCATGAATAGCTTCATCGTTTTGTTTTAACCATTTTCCAATACCTTTTAATTGAGCGACCATACCCTCATCAAAAGAACCATCGGGTCTAGGATTTAAAGACAATAACAACCCTCCATTATTCGCTACTAAATGACACAATCTTTTAATTAAATCACTCGCCTGTTTATAATTAATTCCATGCCACCAAGACCAACTTCCACTTATAGAAGATGTTTCGTCGTCTTCCCAAGGGTGATTTAAAAGGGAATGCGGTCTTAAATAACCTCTTTCATAGGAATACACTCCAAAAGCATCTCCAAATTGACGATCTTTGTTATGTACTTCAACTTCTTTTTTTGATTTTTCTCCTGTATTGTAAAATGTAGCCAAAATATCTAATGATGAATCTGTGGCTCCTCCGTCAAACCAAATAACATTAGGCTTGTATTTCGTAATAAATTCGTTTGTGATATTCTTTCGCTTTTTTAAAAAGTCTTCTTTACTTCCCATAAACCAATAATTTTGAAGGCTTTTTTGCTGGAGTAAATCTACTTTTGAATATTCAGGATTTCTAGATAATTGTTTTTTCCAACCATCAAAAAATCTTTTTGTTCTTGCGTGGTGAAAAGAAGCAATCGTTTTAATATCTCTTTTTTCCAATTCTTTAAACAACTCTCCTACTAAGTCTCTTTTTGCTCCAGTTTTTCCTGAACAAAAATCAGTAATTTCACTATCCCACATCAAATAACCATCGTGATGCACAGCACAAGTTCCTGCATATTTTGCTCCAGATTCTTTAATTAAATCAGCCCATAAAACAGGATCAAATCCTTTGGCTGTAAAATCTTTACACAAATTAATATAGCCATTTCCCTTTTGAATAGATCCATATCTTTTTTCAAACGCTTTTCTTATTGGATGATTTGCGTTTTGAGTATATATATTTCTATAACCAACAGTATAATAATTTCCACTATCAGGATACGTATTATTTTCTTCCCAAGAACCAATCATAGAATAAGGTCCCCAATGTGCATAAATTCCAAATTTAGCATCTAATGCCCAATTAGGTATTTCGTGAGTTTTAATAGACTCCCAAGTTGCTTGATACTTTTTTTGTGCGGTAACACTTGTTATTGATGCAATTACCATCACAAATCCATATAATTTGATTACGTTCATAATTCAACAAATATCTTTAAGATTTAAAAATACAATATAAATAGTAGATTTTTTAAACTTCCAAAATCAATTCTTTTTATAACAAATAAAAAGCACAGAAGTATCATTTTATCTATACATTCTGTGCTTTTACTAAATACTATTTTAACAAAGTCTTACTTAGAAGTAATCACCACTTTAGTTGCTTCTAGTCCTTTTGATTTTGCTGTTAAGACAATATCTCCAGAAGTTCCTTCTATAGATTTTATAACTACTAAAGCCATTCCATTAAATACTTTTCTGGTAGTCGCTTGGAATGATTCGTGATTGGTAGGATCTCCATTACCAACAGCTACTATTTTTCCTGGTCCAGAAATACTATAACTAACGGTATTATGAGTTCTAGGAACCATAATGCCTTTGCTATCTGCTATTTTTACGGTAACAAAAGACAAATCTTGTCCGTCAGATTTAATCACTTTTCTATCAGCACTTAATAGTACTTTTTTAGCTTTTTTAGTCGTTTTAACCGTTTCTTCTGCCCATTTTTTTCCATTTTTATAAGCAACTACTTTTAATGTTCCTGGCTTGTAAACCACATCTTTCCACATCAATCTATATTGATATTTCTCTTTTTTTCTTTTCCCTAAAGATTTTCCATTTAAAAACAGCTCTGCCTCGTCTCCAGAGGTGTAGACAAATACTGGTGTTACTTTTCCTACACGCTCTGGCCAATTCCAATGTGGTAATATATGAGCCATTGGTTTGTTAGGCATCCATTTAGATTGATACAAGTAGTATCTATCTTTAGGAAAACCACACAAATCTACAATTCCAAAATAAGAGCTACGTGGTGGAATTTGTTTTCCCATTTTAGCCAATTCGGCTTTCATTCTTGCTTTTTCTTTTGGATCTGTAAAGTTTAGTAAATTGGTTTTGTCTTTGTTATACGGGGTTGGTTCTCCAATATAATCGAAACCTGTCCATACAAACTGACCAAATAACCAAGGGAATTTATCTTCTGCTTCAAAATCTTTTTCTGGAATGTCTGCCCAGTTAGGAGCCGATAAATCGTAACTACTTACTTGAAAGAATCCTCCATTTCCTCGTTTTTTATTATCATAATTTACAGGAAAGAAATATTCTCCTCTAGAGCTAATGGTAGACGATGTTTCACTACCATACAAAGCCAAGTTTGGATTGTCTTTTCTAAATTGCTCGTACATATGTGGCTTGTAGTTAAATCCAAATACGTCTGCTGTGTATTGAAAACCATTGGTTGCTGCCTCTGGCCTACTGTTTCCAAATGTGGTAGGTCTGGTATTGTCTAAAGAACGAATCATATCTGCTAATTTTAATGCCATTGGAGCATCGTTTCCAGATCTTAATTCTATCATTTCGTTTCCTGTACTCCACATCACTACAGAAGGATGGTTACGATCTCTTTTTACCATAGACGTAATATCACGTTCGTGCCAAGCTCCATATAAATTAGAATAATCGTTGTCTACTTTTCCTTTTTGCCAAACATCAAAAGCTTCTACTTGCACCAACACTCCCATCTCGTCACATAATTCCATAAACTCTGGTGATGGTGGGTTGTGAGAAGTACGAATAGCGTTTACTCCAAAAGATTTTAATATTTCTATTTGTCTTTGTGTAGCTCTTCTATTTACAGCAGTACCTAAAGGCCCTAAATCGTGGTGTTGACAAACCCCATTCATTCTTACTTTTTTTCCGTTTAAGAAAAACCCTTGTGCATTGTATTCAATAGAACGAATTCCGAAACTAGAGGTGTACACATCCAAAACTTGTCCATTTTTTGTTAAAGTAGTTTTAACCGTATATAAGTTTGGAGTTTCTAAACTCCATAAATTTGGATTTTTTACTGTTAAAAACAACGGCTCGTAATACGCCCCTTTTTGTTCTGCTACTTTTACAGGATTTTTTGCTTTTGTAAATACCTCGTGTACAACTTGTACTCCTTCTTTAACTCCTGTTATTTCTGTAACTACTTTTACTTGAGCTTCTTGTTTAGAAACCTTAGGTGTGGTAACAAATGTTCCCCACTTTGCAATATGTGTCCCATTGGTTTTTACCAAACGAACGTTTCTGTAAATTCCTCCTCCAGGATACCATCTTGATGATTTTGCTTTGTTATTCAATCGAACAGCAATGGTGTTTTTCCCTTCTTTTAAAAACCTTGTAACATCAAAATCAAAAGAAGAATATCCATATGCCCAATCTCCTACATAACCTCCGTTTACCCATATGGATGTATTAGACATAGCCCCATCAAACTCTATAAACGTTTTTTTAGTAAGGTCTTTTTTAGTTACTGTAAATACTTTACGGTACCAACCAATTCCTGCCCAAGGAAGTTTTCCGGTTTGGTTGGGTAAATCGGTTCTAAAAGGACCTTCTATTCCCCAATCGTGAGGTAAACTTAATTCTCTCCATTGGCTGTCGTTATAAGTTACTTCATCTAAATTTTCAGGTTCTTCTATCGTATTTCCATCCGGCATTACTCCAAAACGGGCAAATTTCCAATTTTTATTAAAAGAAATTACTTCTCTTTGTGCATACGTGGTTAAAACAGCACAAAAGATTAACGTGGAAAAAATTTGTTTTTTTAAACTCATACAACTTTTTTGTTTAGTGTTTTTATAACATAAAAAATGCTATACTAAATTTAGCAAAATCTTAGTATAGCATTTTTAATAATAATGATTATTTAAATTGATCGTATTCAGGGTTGATATCTGCATTTTTAAAACGTGGTACATCTTTCCATAAATCGAAAGTAGCTTTTAATTGAGCTGCAGATTCTTGTCCTTGCGCTTTGTCTCCTGTTTCTACTACCCAGTTTTCTAAAACATCTTGATGTTCTTTTAAAACGGCTGCATATTCAGGGTTATTTGCCAAGTTATTCATTTGGTGTACATCGTTTCTTAAATCGTACAATTCGTGTACAGGTCTTACTCCAAACCAATGTTTTTCTTGGTACTTTGTTAAAATACCGTCTTTACGTGCTTTTTTAAAATCTACAACAACAGGTCTATTATCTCTATACCCAGCTTGTAACATCGGTCTTTCTGGATAGTAATTTTTAATATATCTAAAGTTTTCAGAAACTACGGTTCTAATTTTATCAATCGTATAATCACATCTATCTCTTGCTCCAATTACATATTTAGAACCTTTAAATTCTTTAGAAAACAAATCTTGCCCTACTAAATAGTCTGGCATTGTTGCTCCTCCTAAAGATAAGGTTGTTGCTGAAACATCTAATAAAGAAACTAATTCATTTACTACTTTTCCTTGCTTAATACCTGGATGCGTTCCTTTTATAATTAAAGGTACTTGCATTCCGCCTTCGTAACAAAATTGCTTATGTCTTAAAGAAGTTGGGCTTCCGTGATCTGAGAAGAAAAATACAATGGTATTTTCTAATTCTCCATCTGTCTCTAATTGTTGTAAAATATGTTCTACAGTAACATCAGAACCTCTATTGGCGTTATAATGTCTTGTCCAAGCTTTTCTTTGCGATGGAATGTTAGGAAAATATGGAGGTAAAGGCACATCGTTGACCGCTAATTTTTCTCCTTCTCTTACGTATTTATCGTCTTTTTTACCACCATCAATTTGTACTTGTCCAAACCAAGGTTGGTTTTTATCTTTTCTATCGCTCCAAACGTATTTTTTAACACCTTTAAAATCTATAGCATAATTTCCTTGCCAACCATTCATTCCTGCCACATAATCGTCTTTAGTTCCTACACTATATAATGCACGTCTGTCGTAATGAAAATTATAATCATCCTTACCGCTATTAAATGTAAAATATCCTGCCTCTCTCATCAATTCTGGAATTGTTTTCATCCCTTTTGGCAGTAAAATTCGTAAACTATCGGGTACTACTTCTCCATTAGTAAATCTGCTAGATCTATGGTTGTGTGTTCCTATAGTAGTTTGCATTACTCCAGTAAGCAAAGCTGATCTACTGGGGGAACATACAGGAGCTGTAGCATAGGCCCTTTTATATAAAACCCCTTCTTTTGCTAATTGATCTATTACAGGAGTATGTCCTTGATTAATAGAATCCCCATAACACCCTAAATAAGGAGATAAATCTTCCGCTACAATCCATAAAATATTTGGCTTTTTCTCAACCTTTTTTTGAGCTGTAGTTTTTGTTTTACACGATGTTAATACAAAAACTGCAGTCAAACATAAAAGTAACTTTACTGTAACTCTTCTCATTTTATAATTCTTGGTTTGTTTAATTAATTATTTTAATTTAAAGACACTAATATACCTTGTTTTTTTGTTAGTTTTTATTCTAATAGCTAATACCCTTTTATAGCACAATAATCAGACCCTTTTATTTTACTGCTAAAAATATTTTAAATAATTAACAACTATTTAGGGCATCTCTAAAAACTAGTTTTTCCAACCAGAATATCTAATATCTTAACTTATACGGTCAAATATATTAGATTATAAATTAAAATTACTTTTACAAAGCAGAGTGCTATTATTAGTATAATTATTTATATTTTATTTAAAAATTCAATATTCGTAACTACTTTTTTATGTATATCTAAAACAATAAGTGTAAAAGATGTAATAAGCACTGTCGTTTCGGTTTAGCCATAAGCCAAATCTTTTCTATTTTCTTTTAATAATCCTAAATCAAAAGATTTGCCGACTTTATAAATAGATACAATCTTTTCTATTAAACACTAATTAACCTATGTTTTTTTTACCTTATTAGCACACGTATTTTATTGCGTTACATTAGATTCCATCGGTATATTTTATAGTGTTCAGGGTATTGTTTTATTAAAATTTCTGTTCCGTTTTTTTGAATAAAAATATTAAACTTTTCTCTCGCTTTTTGCCTGTCGTTAGCTTCAAAATATACTTTTCCTTGGTATAAGGGTAATAAGTAATAATTATCAGCATTAAGGTATTTCTCTAATTTTTCTAAAAGGGCTAAAGCGTCTTCGTGTTCTTTATATAAATTATGGTAGCCCATAACTTCTAAAATTATTTTGCTTGTAGCTTCGTAATTCTCTCTTGGCTTTGGGATGTTGTTATAGGCTATCTGTAAGGTTTCAAAAACTTTGTCTTTTTTGTTTTTTTTATAAAATTCTTTGGCTGTAGCTAATGCTTTGGTTATCGCTTCTTGTTTTTCTACGGATAAAAAGTTGTAGGGTTGGTTAGTTTTTGCAATGGTTTCTCCTTGGTCTGTAATAATGTGTGTTGTAATATTTTGCCCTTTAAAAGCTTCGTCTAATTCTCCATCTGCCCAACGTTTCATTTCAAAAAAACCATCCCAATTTCCAAACGCTGGTTTTTCTTGCCAGTTACTTTCTACGTTTAATGGTTTTTTACTGGTCCAAACACATTCTTCTTCGGCATCTTTTTCTCTTTCTATAACTTGTACATTGCCATTGGGCTCAAAAGTATAGACCCATTCTTTGGTATAATCATCATCTGTTTTTTTATTTTCAGCCCATTCCCAAAAAATCATATCAAATAAAAAATATTTTCCATTTTCTTCTTTTCGAAAGGTGTAAATCATAAACACATCATTGTCATCATCTAGAAAAGCTACTCCAATATCTTTTAGAAAATCTTGATACAAATAGGCTTCAGTTAAATGCCCGTCCATTTTACAGACTTGAAATTCTAAATCGTGTTCATAAGCAAACTTTGCCCATTCTTCACTGCTCTCACAGGATTTTAAAAATTTATTGGCTTTCTTTTGTATGGCTACATCTCCTCGATTGGGATTGTATTTGGGTTTGTAAAGGTTTTTATAATATTTTATAGTGTATTCTTCATCAATTATTTTACGGTCAGCTCTGAACCAGTCTTGATATAAGTATATGTTCATTTTTTACCAAAGTTTAGGTTGTATTTTATTAAATTGTTCTAATGCTTCTCCACTAATCTCTCTTATTTTAACACGTTTTTCTTTCCAAGCATATTCCACAAGCTTTTGATATTGCTCATTTTTAATTTTCTGCAGAGGTATTTCAAGGATTTGTTTTTTACCTCTTGTAGAAACTTGTTTTGCTAACTTTCGGCTTTTCGTAGTTTGATTGGCATATTTGTTACCAATTTCATCAATGTATTTTTTAGCCGTGTCAAAAGTAACATCTGAAAGTTGTGTGAATTTATGGGAAATAATTTCTTTGTTGGTTAATACATCTAATATTTTATCATTCGCCATTTTAATTTGCGAATTCGCAGCTCCGTAGGCTTTACGCATCGCCTTATCAAACAGTTGCCCGTTAAGCATATTCTTAGCATATTTTACTCCTGCTTTGGCAAGGGCTGTTAAACATACTTTGGCATTATGTACTAGCCATTTTAGTTTGCCTACAAAATAGGTGTGAAAATCTTCTACCTCAAAATTATAAACGGTTTCTTTTTGGTAGTTAAAATTGCTTGCTTTTACACGATACCATTTTTGTTCTTTGGTTTGTACTTCGTCTTCGAGAGTTAAATCGGTAGCTTGTTTCCAACCTTGTTTGGTGTAGAATGGGTGTTCGGCAGTAGTAATAATGGTTTCGTTTTCTAAAGTAAGTGCAATAGTGGCATCGGTTTGTTTTTCTATAGTTTGTACTACTCTTTTTAAGGCTTGTTGTCCTGTTTTTTCGTCAAACGCCCAAACCAAGTCTTCAACTTTTATTTCTTCGATGGGTTTTTGTCCATTTTTGGTTGCAATGAGCGTTCCTTTTACAAAACAAGCCATTACACAAGCAACACTGTTTGCTGTGGCTAATTTTGCAGTGGCTTTTGTTATTCCTTTAGCTAATGCTTGTACACCTCCTTTGGCCAGTTTTTTAACACCTCCTTTTGCCATAGCTTTACTGGTGGCTTGTGCTACTTTTTTTGCGGTAGCTTTAGCGGTTATTTTTATACCCGTTTTAATACCTCCTTTTATACCTGCAGTAGCTAAAGAAGCGGTACCTAGTGTAGCTATATCTAAAACCAAAAAGGCGGCATTAAGAGCAAACATGCTCCAATTTCCTTTTTTAGCTTCCCGGACCATTCCTATAATATTACCTACTACCGGAATAAGCTCGGCTGTATCCCACCATCCCCAACCACTATCGTCTTCTTTTTCTGCGTTTTCTTCCAAAAGACGGTCTAATTCTCCTTGAGGTAAGGGTAGTTGTCCGCTATTAAGAAATGATATTTTACCTCCTGTGGCACATTGGATACAACTTTTTTTAAGCAACGCTTTACCTCCGTTAATTTTTACTCCATAAGTATCTTGCCATTCTAATGGTCCAGGCGTACAGGGTTTACCGTTTTGCATACTACAGGCACCAAAGGGCATAATGTGTTGGTTGGGTATTTTGTCTAGCGAATTAGAGGTGGTAAGCCCCCTCATTTTTACACCTTCTCCGTTTGTAGGTTGAAAAGGAGAAGGCATTGTACCTTTGTCACAAAGTAATAAAGCTCCTTTTACAACGTATTCTAATTCGTGTGACATTTAGTTTCTTTTTTTGTGTTATTCTGACTAACGGTTAAATTTAGTATAATTTTCTTATACAAAGTTTTACTCGTTAGCTAAAGGAATTAATAGAATTTCTTTATGTGGAGAATGTGTGCTAACACGAAACTATACGTTGTTTTAATAACTCTAAAAAAACCTCTGAAATATATCCGTAGATTTTGCAGAGGTTTTAAATAGAAAGTTTTTGTATTGCATTAAATATAATTGTTACACAACAATTATATTTAGATAGTCTTTTTGTTATTGCTTTTATCCATCCATTCTACAGATGTGGTTATAAATTTTATCGTCAAAATTTGAACTATCGTTAATAACATAATCATCTGGTAATAGTTTTGCTTCGTTAACTGATTTATTCGTTACACTATTGGTTATCGCAAAAACAGGAATTCCTGCTGCTATAGCGGCTTTAATTCCATTAACAGAATCTTCTATAATTAAACATTCTTCTTTTGGGATACCTAACAGCTCAATTGCTTTCAAATAAATTTCGGGGTTAGGCTTTCCTTTATCTACGTTATCTCTTGTTAATATAATATCAAATTTATCGCGAATTTTCATAACATTTAAAACCTTGTTTGCCTCTGTATTATGCGACATTGTTGCTAATACTAATTTGTATTTTTCGTCGTAAAGGCGGTTAAATAAACCTAATGTTTTGGAACAAAAATGACTTTTTAACATTTCGTCTATTGAGAGGATATTACGATAAATATCTAATCTTTTATTAATTAGGGTTTCTTGTATTACAGTTGAATTGTTGCTATTTAAGTGTTTTTGTAATTCTTTCGAAAACTCGTTATATAGCCCTTCCAAAACTTCTTTGCGCGATAAACCAACAAATTTTTGAAAAACATTCAATACTGTTTCTTCTAAAATAGCATTTCCAGTAAGCTCGTTAACGGCTTTAGCATACGATGTTGCTTTTAAAACTTCTGTCTGAATTAATGTCCCATCTAAATCAAAAATTACGGCTTTAGTCATTTTATATATTTTTATGTTAATTTTTTTTGTTTATAATTTTTTGGTCGCAAAAAATCAATAGACTTTCATTATAAACAGAGATATCCTATTACAAAAAAGTTAGTTTTTAATAATTATATATTTATCCAAAACTACACATTAAAAAATCTATTACATCTATAATCTATTTCGAATATTATTATAAACTGTATTGGTTACAAATCTGTTTATTTAATAACAATAATACGAATTGCAAATACAAATAGAGATTAAAAAAAGCTGCCTTTATAAGTATTATTATAAAAAAGGAATTATCAAAACCAGTTCTATCATCGTGGATGCGACACATAGTTTATCTAGCTCAAACCCTATTTCTGCTATTGGTGTGCTTCTAAAAAGATCAAAAATAATTTTTAAAAGGTTTAAAGTTAGTTTACCGTACCATTAACAAGGAATTGGCAGAAGACAAACTCTTAAAATTAGAAGAAAAATGGGGAGCTAAATGTCCTGTAGTTATTGAGAGCTGACAACGAAATTGGGAGGAATTATCACAATATTTTAACTTTGAACCTCAAATAAGAAAGATGATTTATACCACTAATGCTATAGAAGGTTTTCACAGACAAATTCGAAAAGTAACCAAAACTAAAGGGGCTTTTACTAGCGATATGGCACTACTTAAACTGGTATATTTAGCAAAAAAGAATATTGAAAAAAAGTGGACAACACCTCTTCAAAATTGGAGCTTGATTATACAGCAATTATATATTAAATTCGAAGATCGAGTGATACTCTATTTAGCGACTAAACCCCATAAGGGATTTTGAAGCTAGCTTCAAAATCCCTTATGGGGTTTAAAAAAAGACAGACAAGGTTAAGAAAACATTCCTTTTAAATCTCTAAATTTTAACTACTTTTTCAGTAGCTTCTTTACAGATAGCTTTTTTTAATTTCTAATTTATTTTATTTAAAACCTATAATTAATTATATGCTCTCCATCCACATTGCCTTTCTGGATTAGTCCCCCTATGCGCAACAGCTCTTCCTGTTAAAATCTTAACTCTCGACTCTAAAGTATTTGCGGGGTCTGCATTAGCTGGTAATGATGCTTTAACTGTATTTCTTTCTATTCTAATTCTATTTTTATTTCTAGTAATAAA
>CALLUJ010000067.1 GCA_938011245.1 uncultured Aquimarina sp.
ATAATCGTTGTGCTTTAAAGTAATCGATACAAGATTTTTCATCTGGAAATTGTTTGTGGAAATCAGATAAAGTCATATAGAATTTTTAATCTAATTTAAGACTTAAAACAGAAAAGACCAAAAACGGATAGTCATATTAAAAATTATTGAATTAGAACTGTAAGGAGAATGTAAATAATCCGTTTTTATTGATAAAGAAATATTTATTGGTGGAAAACCAAATTTAAACTTTGTATTATATGAAATGGTTGTAACAAATAATCGTATTTTTAATACAATACACAAACCCATTTACAAATGAAGCTATTATCGGCACTCGTATTTTTATTTTTAATAACACTTAGCCACAGTCAATCATTAACCTTAGTTAATGAGTATAATTTTAAAGCCCAAATACCTAAAGATTCTACTGTTATTAGGGGGCATTTGAGCAATGGATTAAAATATTTTATAAAGAAAAATGAACGTCCTAAAAAAACGGTCGAAATGCAGTTAATTGTTAAAGTAGGATCTCTCCAGGAAGAAGAAGACCAATTAGGAGTAGCTCATATACTAGAGCATATGCTGTTTAATGGTACAAAAAACTTTCCTAAACATAAACTTATAGAATATTTAGAAAGTATAGGTTTAAAATTTGGAGCAGACCTTAATGCACATACTAGTTTTGATGAAACCGTTTATAAATTAAGTATTCCAACAGATAAAGTTGAAAATATAGATACAGCATTTCAAATATTAGAAGATTGGGCCCATAATGCGCTGCTAGAAGATGTAGAAATAGAAGCAGAACGAGGTGTAGTAATGGAAGAATACCGTTTGCGTCAAAAAGGAGTTTTTGAACGAGTGTATGCGAAATATTACAATGAAGCTTACGCAGGTACAAGAGAGGTAGATCGTTTCCCTATTGGTACGGAAGAAAGTATTTTGAATTTTGATCCCCAAAGATTGAAAGATTTTTATGCAGATTGGTATCGTCCTAATTTAATGGGAATTGTTGTAAGTGGAGATTTAGATATTAATTACACAGAAAAAAAGATAAAGGAACATTTTTCGCAACTTAAAAATCCTGAAAATGAAAAGCCTATTCAAGATTTTGAAGGAGTGCCTATACATAATGATAAAAAGATTATGATTTATTCTGATCCTGAGATAACTTCCTCATCAATTTATATATCTTTTTTAGATAAAGAAAAAGAAATAGTTAATGGAGCTAAAATAGAAGAGCAATACGCTAGTATAAAAACAAACCTTCTTAAGGAGATGCTTAATCAACGCTTTGTAGAATTAGCAAATAAACAAAACCCTCCTTTTATTTTAGCTAAACCATATAAAAGAGCAAGTTTGGTTGCTAATCAATTTTCTTTTGGAGTAAATGTAAGAGTTGCAGAAAATAAAATAAAAGAAGCTATTAAAAGTGTATATACAGAGTTAGAACGAGTTAAACAGTATGGTTTTACTAAGAAAGAATTATTAAATGCACAAAAAAATATGCTATCAAATAATGAAACAGATATTGATAGAAAAAATGAACGTTATTCAAAACAATTGGTATATAAATTATTGTCTGAATTTAAAAATGAGTGGGCACTAACTAAAGTAGATTGGATATATGAGTTTAATAAAAAAGCAATTTCTCAAATTAGTTTAAATGAAATAACAGAAATGTTTACTAATTATTATCATTCAGAGAATCAAAATGTACTGATTTTGACTCCTCAAAAAGCAGGTGTAAACATTCCAAAGAAAAAGGAAATACTAGAAGCTATTGTAATTGCAGAAAAGAATCCTATAAAAGCGTATAAAGATGCGGAATTGGCTTCAGAATTATTAGAGGAAAAACCTGTTGCAGGTAATATAATTTTGGAGAAAGAAGAAGGGCACCAAATTAAAAAATTAATTTTGAGTAATGGAGTAGAGGTGTATTATAAAAAAACAAATTTCGATACTAATTACATGGCTTTTAAGGCATTTAGTTATGGTGGAACTTCCTTGTTGTCGGATAACGAGGCAAAAAGTATAGGAAACGTTCAAGGTTTATTAAAAACTACAGGAGTTGGAGGGTTTAAAAATCATGAATTAAAAAAAGTATTAGCAGGAAAATCAGTAAAAGTTAATTCATCTATAACGGAATACGACGAAAATTTACAGGGAACGTCTAAAGTAGACGATATGGAATCGTTGTTTCAGTTAATTTATTTAAATTTTACATCACCTAATTATGATGAAGATACTTATAGACTGTATGCAGATAAAGTTAAAGAAATTGTAAAAAATAATGATTCAAATCCAGGAGAAGCTTTTAGTAATTCTATTTCTAATTTATACAACAAAAAAAATCCACGGTATGTAAATATATATGAAAATAACAATTTTTCTAAAATTTTAGATTCCACATCTTACAATAAATCTTTTCGTTTTTTTAAAGAACGTTTTGCTAACGCTAACGATTTTAAATTCTTTTTTGTTGGAGATTTTGATGAAAATATGTTAAAAACACACATAACATCTTATATTGCTTCATTGCCAAGCTCAGAAAAAAAAGAAACTGCTATTATTAGAAAAACAGGTATTACGCCATCTCGAAAGGAATTTACTATGTATAAAGGAATTGCGGATAAAGCAACACTAAAAATCTTTTATCAAAATGGTTCAGGAAATAATAATAAAGAAAAAAGAGCAATGCATATTTTTGGCTCTTTATTACAAAGAAAATTACGTGATAAAATAAGAGAAGAGAAAGCAGGGACTTATGGGGTTAGCGCTAGTTTTAAATTTAGTTTAAGGCCTATACCAAGATATAGAGGTTTTATAGGCTTTCAATGCGATCCTAAAAATATTGAAACTCTAAAAAACGATGCACTACAAGTTGTAGACGCATTTCTTAAAGAAGGCCCATCAAAAGAAGATATAGAGAGCATAGAAAAACAAATGGAATTAGAATACCAAAAGAATTTACAACAAAACCGCTTTTGGTTATCCAGGATGAAGAATCAAATTTATTTTGAAAAACCTATTGGAAAACTTATAAATAGGTATAATAAATCGTTATCTCCTAAATACGTGCTTAAAGTAGCTAATAAGTATGTAAAAAAGCCAGAATTGATAGCTAAATTATTACCTGAAAAATAATTTTATTTTACTGCTTTAACCTAAAAATATTGCAAACATGTAAAATAGCTAACTAAGCTTATAATTTAGTGTTTATTTTATTGTTAATCAGTTTTTTAATGTTTTTTGTAAATTAACAAAAGATTTGTTTTTGGATATAAAACATTTAGCTAAATATATTCTGAATGGCTGTAAATACATATATTTATTTTAATTCTATAAAATTAGTTGGTATATTGCAACTGTACTATAAATAAACTAGATAGCGTTTTTTTAAAGAAAAAAAATATTGGCACGGTAGTTGAATTTTTACAGTGTAGAATTTGAAAAAACACATAACGATATGAAAAAAATATTTACAATTATTTCTTTTTTAATTATTGCCAATACTTATGCACAAGGAGAAAATTTATTTCTAAAAAATGGGTCTTTTAAAAATGGTTTTTCAGGATGGAAAAAAAAATATTTTGAACAGAATAGGGTTGTTCCAAAAGTTGAATTTACTATTGAGAATAACGGTCAAGATGATAACTCCTCAGCAAAAATTAGAGTAAGCAAAGTAGGAAATGCAAAAAATAATGATTCCTATGGAATAAGCTTAATAGGAAAGTTTAAACCACTAAAGAAAGGTAAAAGGTATAAATTAACTTTTTGGGCAAAAAGTAGAAGAATAAAAGATAAAGTTAAATTCCTCTTAATGTCTTCGAAAGAAACAGACTCGGATAATCCTTATGCTATAATCGCATGGAAAGAAATGGAATTTAAAGGAAATAATGAATGGCAAAAATTTACTACATTTTTTGAAGCGAACTCTACTAATGGAGAAAAACTAGATTTAAAAAACGTAGGTATTAAATTTGGACTAGGGAAATTGGGAACTATATATATAGATAATGTTAGACTACACAGAGTTAGATAAGTTTGGGAAGATATATTATATGGATATTACGCATTGAGTTTATAATAATTAGCAGATTCAAGTCATGTAATGAAACATCAGAAGGTATCTTTTTTAGGTTTATTATTTAATTTTTCTTATGCTGTTTTTTACAGTTAAAGATTTAATACTATAAAAGTTGCTGAGTTATACATTTAGGCTCTGTGTTATGTTTTCGTGAAATATCGGTTCTTTTATAACCATTCTTTGTATGGTTTTATGAAAAATAGAATGTTTAGCTTGAGATCTATTTAATCTATAGCAAAATTCATCAAAATATCCTTGTATATGAAATTTACTAACGTGTGAAGGAATTGTTCTAATCCAAGATTTAATACCATTTCTATTATAATATGATTTTATGAATAAATCGATATAATGATGATTGCTTACAATAGATTTAATCAAATTAGTATCCATCTCACAAACCATTTGATGTAACCAATTTTTTAAGAGTTCAATATTTTCAAATTGTTTATTTTTAAAACGTTGTTTTATATACT
>CALLUJ010000068.1 GCA_938011245.1 uncultured Aquimarina sp.
GATAATCGTTGTGCTTTAAAGTAATCGATACATGATTTTTCATCTGGAAATTGTTTGTGGAAATCAGATAAAGTCATATAGAATTTTTAATCTAATTTAAGACTTAAAAATAGAAAAGACCAAAAACGGATAGTCATATTTCAAAAAAACATAAGGTTACATTGGGCTATTGAGAATAGTCTACATTGGGTGTTGTTAGACATTGCTTTTTCTGAAGATGCATCAAGAAAAAGAGCAGGAAATACTGCTTAAAATTTTTCCATACTAAGCAAAATTGCATTAAATCTTTTGAAAAAGGAAAAAACAAAAAAGTAAGGTGCTAAAGGTAAGATACTTAAATGTGCTTAGACCAACAATATTTACTCAAAGTCTTAAAGCTTAAAGTGCGAGTTTGCCCTGTTGTTTACCCCCTATGGTTTTTGTTATTTTAATTTACCTTATATCCAAGTACAAAAAAATTACACAACACTAAAAATTTAATTTAACTTATTAAAATTTATCCTTATAAACTATAGCAATCTTAAGCTAAGTAATCAATCTTTAAAGTCTGCGTTCAGTTTATCTATATACGTTAGTACCTCATCACAACCCATCTTCGAAGAAGACGAGGTTATTAAATAAGGGGGCATATCTTCCCAAATTTCAAGCATTTTCATTTTATAAGACTCAATATTCTTAGGAAGAGTAGTTTTATTAAGTTTATCACTTTTAGTAAAAACAATAGAAAAAGGTATTCCATTAGTAGCTAACCATTCCATAAACTCGAGGTCTATTTTTTGAGGTTCATGCCTCGAGTCTACCAGCACAAAAGCACATACTAACTGCTCTCGTTGTTCAAAATAATTAGTTATAAATTTCTGAAATGTCTTTTTATCAGATTTAGAAACTCTAGCATATCCATAACCCGGTAAATCTACTAAAAACCACTCTTTATTAATTATAAAATGATTAATAAGCTGTGTTTTTCCTGGCTTTCCCGATGTTTTAGCTAAGCTCTTCCTTTCCACTAATGCATTAATTAAGGAAGACTTCCCCACATTTGAGCGTCCTATAAATGCATATTCTGGAATCTTTGTAGTAGGGCACTTTGCCACATTACTATTGCTTATCACAAATTCGGCACTTTTAATTTTCACGGTAAGTAGATATTTATAAATCGTAGAAAACGATTTTGGTACAGACTATAGTTTTTCTGCTAATAGCCATTTATGCACTAACTCATTAAACAAGTCTGGATGTTCCATCATAGCAGCATGTCCACATTTGTCTATCCAATACAAAGTAGATTTTGGTAAAAGCTTTTCAAAATCGTAGGCAACCTCTGCAGGGGTTACAATATCGTCTTTACCCCAAATAATACAAGCTGGAATATTAATATTTGGCAAATCTTTAGCCATATTATGTCTAATAGCACTTTTGGCAATAGCAAGTGTTCTTACTAATTTATTTCTATTATTTACTGTATTATAAACCTCATCCACCATTTCTTTGGTTGCTATGGACGAATCGTAGAAAACATCTTCTGCTTTTCGACGAATATAATCGTAATCACCTCTTTTAGGGTAGCTCTCTCCCATTCCACTTTCGTAAAGACCAGAACTCCCTGTTAACACAATACCCTTAACTAATTCTGGGTACATTTTAGTGAACACTAATGCGATATGGCCTCCTAAAGAATTACCAATTAAAACAACATCTTTAAGATTTAAATAGTCTAAAAACTTTTTTACAAATTTGGCTAAATTACCAACATTAGTTTTTATTAATGGCAAACCATAAATAGGTAATTCTGGTATAATCACTTTAAATCCATGATCAGGAAAATGTTTAAACATTCCTTCAAAATTACTTAAGCCTCCCATTAGGCCGTGTAACACCACTAATGGTGTTCCTTCACCTCTACTTAAATAATTGAATTTTCCGTCTTTAATCAAATCTTTTGGCATTAATGCTTCAGCATATCTGAACCGCAAATATAATGTTTTAACAAACAGGAAACCTAATTTTTTTTCTCACAAAACAAAATCTAAATTATCATACAATCCAATCTATTGTTTTCTCTAAAATCTCAAAAAATCTATTCTTAAAATTACTTTTCAACACCATTTACACATTAAAAACTCTAAAAAATAAGAATTTATTAACAATGTGGTATAAAGTGGTAAAATGTGGGCAATTTTTCGATATCTTTGAACAATTACAGTAACAAGTGGTAAATTTAATTGGTACATATGAATGTAAAGCCGACGCCAAAGGGCGCCTAATGCTACCTGCTTCATATAAAAAACAATTAGCAGCCATTTTAACTGAAGGATTTGTATTAAAGCGTTCTGTTTTTCAGCCTTGCTTAGAATTGTATCCCCGAAAAGAGTGGGATCAATTAATGTTAAAAATGAACAAATTAAACCGATTCAAAAAGAGAAATAACGACTTTATACGAAGATTTACTGCGGGTGTAAAAGAATTAGAAGTGGATAGTAATGGAAGAATCTTAATCCCTAAGGATCTCACTGCTTTTGCAGAAATTAAAAAAGACCTAGTACTCTCTTCTGCTATTAACATCATAGAAATATGGGATAAAAACCGATACGAAGCTACTATCGAAGATATAACTGACGATTTTGCAGACTTAGCTGAACAAGTAATGGGAGATGACGAATACAACAATGGAGAATAAATATCACACACCTGTTCTTTTAAAAGAAACCGTAGATGGGTTAAATATTAAGCCCAATGGCATTTACGTAGACGTTACGTTTGGAGGAGGTGGACATTCTAAAGAAATCTTAGCTCGGTTAGGACCTCAAGGGAAACTTTTTGGATTTGACCAAGATCAAGATGCTCAAAATAATATTATAAAAGATGATCGTTTTGAATTAATTCCTCAAAATTTTAGATTCTTAAAGCGTTTTCTAAGATTCCATAATATTTCAAAAGTAGACGGTATTCTTGGCGATTTTGGTGTTTCCTCACATCAATTTGATGTTGCCAATCGTGGTTTCTCAACCCGTTTTGAAGCTGACTTAGATATGCGCATGAACCAAAATGCTCCGCTATCTGCTTACGAAGTAATTAACGATTATGACGAGCAGGCTATTAGACAGGTACTTTGGCAATACGGCGAACTACGAAATGCTCCAAAAATGGCTCGATTGATTATTGAAGCTAGAGAGGAAGAACCTATACAAACAAGCAATCAGCTTAAAGAAATTATTGACCCCTGTTTGCTAAAAAGAAAAGAACACAAAATACTAGCACAAGTTTATCAAGCTATTAGAATAGAAGTAAACCAAGAAATTCAAGTTTTAAAAGAGTTTTTAGAGCAAACTAAAGATGTATTAACCCTAGGAGGAAGACTAAGTTTAATCTCTTACCACTCCTTAGAAGATCGATTAGTAAAACGCTTTATCAGAAATGGACTATTCGAAGGAGAACCTGAAAAGGATTTATTTGGTAGAACTTCTGTTCCTTTTAAAAAAATTGGAAAGTTAATTATTCCTAACAATAATGAAATTGCTCTAAACAACAGAGCTAGAAGTGCTAAATTACGAATTGCAGAAAAAATAGAACAGCTCTAATGCGCAAGACTATTTATAACATATTAAAAGGAAAACTATTACTAGAAGATAAAGCCAATAAAAATTGGCGAATGATTTTTTTTCTGTTTTCGCTTGCCATAGTAATGATTTTTAGCTCCCACAGAGCAGAAAAAAAAGTTCATGAAATAGCTAAAAAAAGTATTGAATCTAAAGAGTTAAGAGCTCAATTTGTAGAAGGAAGATCGCAATTAATGCGTTTACAAATGGAATCAAGTATTCAAAAAAAATTAAAACCAATGGGGGTTCAGAAATCAAAAACACCCCCTACAAAAATTACAGTTAGTAGTTCAAAATAGTGGATCAACAAATTAAAGACATATCGCATCGCTCTTACCTAGTAGCATTTTTAATGCTACTATTTGCTGGCTTTATTGTGTTTAAACTTTTTAAAATCCAAGTAATGGATGGTAAAAAGTATCGTAATCTTTCACAAAAAAGAACAATAAAAAACTTTGTAATCCCAGCAAATAGAGGGAATTTATACGACGCTAATTACAATTTACTAGCCACTTCTATCGCTAAATACGATATTCGTTTTGATGCTGTAACTGTAAAATCGGATGTTTTTAACGAAAACGTATTAAAACTTGCCAAAGCACTACATAACGAATTTGGAAAGCCCACTAACTATTATAGTAACTTATTAAGAAGAGCTAAAAAAAATAACAAACGCTACGTATTGCTCTGCAAAAACATAGGATACTCGCAATATAAAAAAGTAAAACAATTTCCTATACTTAAATTAGGAAGTAATAAAGGAGGTCTTATTGTAGAACAAAGCACTATTAGAGAGCATCCTTTAGGAAAAATTGCAGAAAGAACTGTTGGTTATGAACGTAAAGATGCCGATGGATATTATACGCGTGTTGGATTAGAAGGTGCCTATGGAGAATACCTAAGAGGTGTTGATGGTAAACGATTAAAACAAAAAATTGCAAAAGGTCAATGGAAACCTATACGCGATAATAACGAAATTGAACCCAAAGATGGTTTTGATATTGTTTCTACTATAGATGTAAATATTCAAGATATTACTCACCATGCTTTATTAGGACAATTAGAAAAATTTGAAGCTAAGCATGGTTGTGCTGTTGTTATGGAAGTAAAAACAGGAGACATCAAAGCTGTTGCTAATCTTACAAGACTTAAAAACCATAAATATGCAGAAAACTTCAATTATGCATTAGGAGAATCTCATGAACCCGGATCCACCTTCAAACTAATGTCTATGGTTGCTCTTTTAGAAGATAAGGCTATCGACTCTAGTTCTGTTATAGACACTAGAAACGGAAAAATTAAATTTTACAACCGTACTGTTTACGATTCTCACCATGGAGGATATGGAAAAATATCTGCTGCAAAAGCTTTTGAAGTTTCTTCTAATACTGCTTTTGCACAAATGATCTACAATACTTATGCTAAAAACCCTAAAAGATTACTAAATAGATTCTATAACATGGGGCTTAATAAACCTCTTGGTTTAGATATTAAAGGCGAGGGAATTCCCAAATTCCCCTACCCAGGAGATAAAAATTGGTATGGAACAACATTGCCTTGGATGTCTTTTGGCTATGGTGTTAAAGTTACTCCACTACAAACACTAGCTTTTTATAATGCCATTGCAAATAACGGAGTAATGGTTAAACCTAAATTTATTAAAGAAATTAGATCATGGGATAATGTTACCAAAAAAATAGAAACTCATATTAGCAATGCTTCAATTTGCTCCAAAAATACTGCAAAAGTTATGAAAGCCATTATGAAAAATACGGTAGAAAGAGGTACCGCAAAAAGCATAAAAACCAATTATGTGTCTATGGGTGGTAAAACAGGAACCTGCCAAAAGTATTATGGTATTAAAAACAAAGAACTACAATATATTGCTTCTTTTGTTGGCTATTTCCCTACAAAAAATCCCCAATACTCTTGTATTGTAGTAATACACGAACCAAAAAAAGAAAAAGGATACTATGGTAGTACTGTAGCTGCCCCAGTATTTAAACAAATTGCCATGAAAATGCATTCTGGCACACCAATAAACCACAAAATTACCCCAATAAATACGACTCAAAAAATCGAAAAGAATTATAACAACTTTAGGGTTATAAGTGATAAATATAAAACTATAATGCCGAATCTAAAAGGAATGGAACTAATGGATGCATTACCGTTACTTGAAAATTTAGGGTTAAAGGTTAAAATATCTGGAGAAGGAAAAATAAAAAATCAATCTATTATTTCTGGAGAAAAAATAGGGAATCGTCAACAAATAAGCATTGAATTATCGTGATTAATTTAAGCGACATATTATATAAAGTAGCTATAGAAACCGTTAATGGGAATACTCATATTACTATTAATAACCTTCAGTTTAATTCTAGAAAAATAGTTCTAAACGATGTTTTTGTTGCTATTAATGGTATTGCTGCGAATGGACATGATTATATTGAAAAGGCGGTAAACCAAGGAGCGTTAGCTATTATTTGCGAAACATTACCTAAAAACCAAGTTAACGGAGTCACCTATGTAAAAGTTACTGATTCTAAAGCTGCATTATCAATAATGGCAGCAAATTATTATAACAATCCTTCAAAAAACCTTAAACTTATTGGAATAACAGGCACAAACGGAAAAACCACTGTTAGTAGTTTGCTTTTCAATTTATTTAAAAACGCTGGATTTAAAGTTGGTTTGCTTTCTACAGTTAAGATTTGCATTCATAATAAAGAAATCCCCGCAACACATACAACACCAGATGCTTTACAGTTACAACAACACTTAGCTGAAATGGTAAAAACTGGAATAAGTTTTTGCTTTATGGAAGTTAGTTCTCATGGAATTCATCAAAAAAGAATACTAGGCTTAGATTTTGACATGGGGGTTTTTACTAATCTCTCTCACGATCATTTAGATTATCATAAAACATTTTCGGAGTATAGAGATGTAAAAAAAGAGTTTTTTGACTTACTTCCAAAAACATCATATGCACTTAGCAATATAGACGACAAAAATGGAGCTTATATGCTTCAAAACACTAAAGCTAAACAATTAACATATGGGTTAAAAAACTATGCCAATTACAATACAAAAATATTAGAAAATAGTTTTGATGGTTTATTACTTAAAATTAATAATACCGAATTTTGGAGTAAACTTGTTGGTAGTTTTAATGCTTATAATTTAACTGCGGTATTTGCTTGTGCAGAGATTATGGGGTTAGAAACTATAGAAACTCTACAATTAATTAGCAACTTAGGAAATGTATCGGGTCGTTTTCAGCATACGGTTTCTAAAAATAAAATTACTGCTGTAATAGATTTTGCGCATACTCCAGATGCCCTTAAAAATGTATTAGAAACCATTAACGGCATACGTACTCGTAACGAAAACGTAATAACTGTTGTGGGGTGTGGTGGCAACAGGGACAAAGACAAAAGACCAAAAATGGGAGCTATTGCATCTCAATTAAGCGACCAAGTAATTTTTACCAACGATAACCCTAGATCTGAAAACCCTGAAGATATTTTAAAAGACATAGAAAGTGGTGTAGCTCCACTACATTTTAAAAAAACACTTACCATACAAAACCGAGAACAAGCCATAAAAACAGCTATTACTATGGCTAAATCTAACGACATTATACTTATTGCAGGAAAAGGACATGAAAATTATCAAGAAATCAATGGAGTAAAAACTCCTTTTAACGATTTCGAAATTGTAAACAACTACCTAAAACTATTAAGCTAATGTTATACTATTTATTTGAATATCTGGAACAACAATACCAATTCCCTGGTGCTAGCCTATTTAGTTTTATAACTTTTAGAGCTTCATTAGCTATTGTAATTTCCCTATTAGTCTCTATTGTTTATGGCAAGAGGATTATTCATATGCTTCAAAAAAAGCAAATGGGAGAAACTGTTAGGGATTTAGGTTTAGAAGGGCAAGCAGAAAAAGCTGGAACCCCTACAATGGGAGGAATTATTATTATTCTAGCTACATTAATTCCCGTATTGCTTTTTTCTAAGTTAGAAAACATTTATGTAATTCTTTTAATAATTACTACGCTGTGGATGGGAGCTATAGGATTTACGGACGATTACTTAAAAATTAAAAAGAAAAACAAAGATGGACTAGCTGGGAAATTTAAGATTGTTGGACAAGTTGGCTTAGGGCTAATTGTAGGCTTAGTAATGTATTTTCATCCACAAATAACCATAAAACAAGAAAAAGTAGTACAAACTAAAATAATAAATAAGCATAATCGTAACGAGACTTCTAGGTTATTTAATTCAGAAATTAAATCGACCAAAACCACCATCCCTTTTGTAAAAAATAACGAGATGGATTATGCCGATTTTATTACCTGGATAAATCCTTCTTTAGCAAAATATGCTTGGCTTATTTTTATTATTTTAATTATTATAATTATAGTTGCTGTTTCCAATGGTGCTAATCTTACCGATGGCATAGACGGACTAGCCGCAGGTTCTTCGGCAATTATGACTTTAACACTCATCATTTTTGCTTGGGTATCTGGTAATATTATTGTTTCCGAATACCTAAACGTAATGTACATTCCTCGTATTGGCGAAACCGTAATTTTCATTGCCGCTTTCACTGGTGCATTAATTGGTTTTTTATGGTATAACACATACCCTGCCCAAGTATTTATGGGAGATACTGGAAGCTTAACTATTGGTGGAATTATTGCTGTTATTGCTATTATTACACGTAAAGAATTATTAATCCCATTGCTTTGCGGAATCTTTTTAATTGAAAACCTATCTGTAGTCTTACAAGTTGGATATTTCAAATACACCAAGAAAAAGTTTGGAGAAGGGAAACGTATTTTTTTAATGTCTCCCCTACACCATCATTATCAAAAAAAAGGATTTCACGAAAGCAAAATTGTTACTCGCTTTTGGATAGTTGGAATCCTACTTGCAGTAATAACTATAGTAACTCTAAAATTAAGATAACGTAAAATGCCTTTAAAAGAAAAAACAAATAAAAAACTCATAGTACTTGGCGCTGGGGAAAGCGGTGTAGGTACTGCTCTTTTGGCAAAAGCCAAAGGTTTCGAAGTGTTTGTTTCTGACTCAGGCATTATTTCTAAAAAATATCAGAAATCACTAGAAGACGCTGGTATTAGCTATGAAAGCGAAAAACATACTTTTTCTAAAATAGAGACAGCAACTTTAATAATGAAGAGTCCTGGGATCCCAGATAGCATTCCATTAATACAACAATTAAAAGAAAAAAAAATACCTGTAATTTCTGAAATTGAATTTGCATCCAAATATACCAATGCTACCATTATTGGAATTACAGGAAGTAACGGCAAAACCACTACCACAATGCTTACAGCGCATGTTTTATCTAATGCACTGCCTAATGTATTTGCTGCTGGAAATACAGGAGATAGCTTTGCTAAATCAATTTTCTCTACAAACACAAAAACCTACGTATTAGAATTGAGCAGTTTTCAGTTGGACGGTATTGTCAATTTTTCCCCAAAAATTGCCATACTGACCAACTTATCTCCTGACCATTTAGATCGTTACAATTACAATTATGAAAACTATATCGCTTCTAAGTTTAATATCATAAAAAACCAAACAGTCACCGATTTTTTTATTTATGATGCCGATGACAGCGATATCCTAAAATATTTAAAAAAACACACCATAAAACCTCAATGCTTCCCTTTTTCTCTCTCTAAAGAATTACCACAAGGAAGCTTTTTGAAAAATAACCAAATTGTTATGAAATACAATAATATTGAAGAAGTATTAATGAATGTAGATAATCTTTCTCTTAAAGGAAAACACAATGTTAAAAATGCTATGGCGGCTGCAACTGTAGCTAAATTAGTTAACATTCGTAAAAAAACTATTAGAGAAAGCCTTTCTAGTTTTCAAGGAATAGCCCATAGGTTGGAAAATGTATCCAAAATTAAAAACATAAATTATGTTAACGATTCCAAAGCTACTAACGTAAATGCCACATATTATGCACTAGATGCTGTTACAGCCCCTATAGTATGGATTGTAGGTGGCGTAGATAAAGGAAATAATTACAATGAATTATTAGCCTTAGTTAGAGGAAAGGTAAAAGCTATTATATGTCTTGGAAAAGAAAATGATAAAATAATGGAAACCTTCAAAAATTTTGTAGAAACCATTATTGAAACGCAATCCATGAAAGATGCTGTTCAAATAGCCTCTACTATTGCGGAAGATAATGAAACAGTGTTGCTTTCTCCATGTTGTGCTAGTTTTGATTTGTTTGAAAATTATGAAGATAGAGGAAATCAATTCAAAGCAGCAGTGCGTTTACTTTAATTGTTTAAATACTTATAAATTCTAAATGAAATCTATTTTCACATACATAGAAGGAGATAAAGTGCTTTGGGTAATTATTGGTTTATTGGCTTTATTTTCCTTTATTCCGGTATATAGTGCCAGTAGCAATTTGGCTTATTTATACGGAAACGGGAATACATTTCAATATTTATTTAAACATGCCGTACATCTAATATTAGGATTTCTAATTCTTTATGGAGTTCATAAAATTCCTTACAACTACTTTAAAGGTCTTTCTATTATTTTCCTCCCCTTAGCCATCCTTTTATTAATAATTACTTTGGCACAAGGGACAACAATTGGAGGAGCCAATGCTAGTAGATGGATTAAAATTCCTATTGTTGGAATTACATTCCAAACCTCAACTTTTGCTTCGGTAATTTTATTTTCATTTGTAGCTCGTTACCTTACAAAAATGAATGGTAAAAAATATACTTTTAAAAACACCATTTTACCTCTTTGGATTCCTGTGCTATTAATAATAGCCTGTATACTTCCCGCTAATTTTTCAACCGCAGCTATTATTTTTAGTATGGTTACTGTATTAGTTTTTATTGGCGGATACCCCTTAAAATACTTAGCAATAATATTTAGTATGGGAATATTGTTTTTAACGCTTTTTATTTTAAGTGCTAAAGCTTTTCCTAATGCATTCCCTAACCGTGTAGATACTTGGATTAGTAGGATAGAAAGTTTTACTTCTAATGAAACCAATAAAGAAGATTATCAAATAGAACGTGCCAAAATTGCTATTGCAACTGGTGGCACTTTTGGACAGGGTCCAGGAAAAAGTGTACAACGTAATTTTTTACCTCAATCCTCTTCCGATTTTATTTACGCCATTATTGTAGAGGAATTTGGTATGGTGGGTGCTGTTGTAATTCTTTTTTTCTACTTATTATTACTATTTAGAGTTATTATTATATCCCATAAAACTACAGACACTTTTGGCAAACTCCTAGTTTTAGGAGTGGGACTCCCTATTATTTTTCAAGCGTTAATTAATATGGCTGTTGCTGTAGAGTTATTTCCTGTAACAGGGCAAACTTTACCACTAATTAGTAGTGGAGGGTCTTCTATTTGGATGACGTGCTTAGCCTTAGGCATTGTAATTAGCGTAAGTGCTAAAACACAAGTATTAGAAAAAAAGGAAACTGAAGAAATGAATCCATTAGATATTTTAAGTGAAACATTATAGAGCTATGAAAAAATATTCATTCATATTATCTGGAGGAGGCACAGGCGGCCATATTTATCCTGCAATTTCCATAGCAGATGCACTTAAAGAAAAATACCCCGATGCCGAATTTTTATTTGTTGGTGCTAAGGACAGAATGGAAATGCAAAAAGTACCTGCTTGCAACTATAAAATTAAAGGTCTTTGGATTAGTGGTATCCAACGTAAATTAAGCTTAAAAAACATATTATTACCCTTAAAACTAATTAATAGTTTAATTACCTCTTTTTTAATTTTAAAAAAACAACGCCCTAATATTGCTATAGGAACAGGAGGCTACGCCAGTGCTGCATTATTAAAAATGGCTGGATGGATGGGAATTCCCACACTAATTCAAGAACAAAACTCTTATCCAGGAATTACTAATAAATGGTTAGCTAGCAAAGCTTCCAAAATATGTGTAGCTTATCCCAACCTAGAAAAGTATTTTCCAAAAGAGAAAATAATCTTTACCGGAAACCCTATTAGGAAAGAAATTACCCCCATTAATCTTAATAAGTCCGAAGCAAGAATTCATTTTGGCTTAAAACCACATAAAAAAACCTTATTAGTTATTGGAGGAAGCTTAGGAGCTCAAGCAATTAACGAATTAATCGCCGAAAAGATTACTTTTTTTGAAAAACACAATATTCAAGTATTATGGCAATGCGGAAAACTTTACTACGAACGCTTTAAACATTTAGCATCCAAAACCGTAAAAATAACCGCTTACATAAATAAAATGGATTTAGCTTACATAAGTGCTACACTAATAATATCTAGGGCAGGCGCTAGTTCGGTATCAGAATTAACCATGGTAGGTAAACCTGTTATTTTTATCCCGTCCCCATATGTAGCAGAAGATCATCAAACAAAAAATGCAGAAGCCATTGTTAACGAAAAAGCCGCTTTATTAATTCCACAAAACCAATTAAAAAGCAACTTTGAAAGCACGTTTGAAAACCTATTTTATGATATCGACTTACAAGAAGAACTTTCTAAAAACATTAAAGCTTTAGTTAAGCCAAATGCAACGCAAGATATTATTAACGAAATTGAAAAAATAATCCAAGCTTGAATAGTTTAGAACACATACAAAATGTTTATTTTATTGGTATTGGCGGTATTGGTATGAGTGCCATTGCTCGTTATTTTGTAAGTATCGATAAAAACGTAGCCGGATATGACAAAACCATTACAGAGCTCACCTCTAATTTAAGTAATATTGGTGTAAACATTTCTTTCTCCGAAACGGTTGAAGATATTCCTAAAACATTTTTAAACACTAAAAACACTTTAATTGTATATACACCTGCCGTCCCCAAACAACACAAGCAATTAGTATTTTTTCAGCAAAAAGGATATACAGTAGTAAAACGCTCACAAGTACTCGGATTTATTACCAAAAATCGATTTACATTAGCAGTAGCTGGAACACATGGCAAAACCACCACTTCTACTATACTTGCGCATTTATTATATGCTTCTGGCGAAAAAGTTACAGCGTTTATAGGCGGCATTAGTAACAATTATAAATCAAATTATATAAGTAGTGGCAATGAGGTAATTGTTGTAGAAGCCGATGAATTTGATCGCTCTTTTTTACAGCTTCACCCTAACATTTCCGCAATTACTTCTACCGATGCCGATCATTTAGATATTTATGGAGCACATGATGCCTTATTAACCTCTTTTAACGATTTTGCTTCTTTAAACACTAACGAATTATTTGTAACTAACAATCTTGAAGTTAAAGGCATAACTATTGGTATCGAAGACAACGCCGATTATACTGCAAAGAATATACGTATTAATAATGGATCTTATAATTTTGACCTTCAAACCCCTAATATATTAATTAAAGACCTTAGCATTAATTTACCTGGACATCATAATTTAAGAAATGCAATTACAGCTTTTGCTATGGCAATGACTTACGGTACAGATACCGATAAATTAAAAAAAGCTTTAAAAACATTTCAAGGAATACAACGACGATTTAGTTATCAAATAAAAAATGACAGCACAATATATATAGACGATTACGCACATCATCCTACAGAGATAAATGCCTTACACCAAGCTATTAAGGAAATGCATCCTAATAAAAAAGTACTAGCTGTATTTCAACCCCATTTATTTAGTAGAACAAAAGATTTTGCTTCAGATTTTGCTACAAGTTTAGCTCTATTTGACGAAGTTATTCTCTTAGACATATATCCAGCAAGAGAATTACCCATAGATGGAGTTACTTCCAACTGGTTATTATCACTAATCCCAATAACACATAAACAACTCGTAACTAAATCATTATTAATTTCAAAAATACAAGCTTCTAATGCCGAAGTTATAGTAACTATAGGGGCAGGAGACATTGGAGCCGAAGTAAAACATATTAAACAAGCTTTACTATTACATGCGTAGTTTAAAATATAACATATTAATTATATTGGGACTTCTAATTTTAATAGGGTTATTCTCCGTTAGTAATTACCGAAATAACACGCGCAAGACTGCTACCGATAAAATTATTTTTACCTCTTCTAACAATCTACTAATAAATGAAGAAACGGTTAATAAATTGTTAATACAAAAAGCTTCTTCTATTGAAATATCAACAAAAGAAACTTTAGATTTGGGGAAGATTGAATCTCGTTTAAAAACTATGCCACATGTAAAAAATGCCCAAACCTATGTATCTGTAAATGGGTTAGTTAACACTAATATTACACCAAGAAAAGCTATCGGTCGGTTATACTCAAATAGTCCTTATTATATAGATGAAGAAGGCTTTAAAATGCCTCTAGTAGACCGTCACGCCGAAAGAGTACCATTGGTGTTTCATTTTAAAGAAACCTCTAAAACAGATTTAGTAATTTTATTAGAAAAAATTGATGCTGAATTATTTTTAAAAAAACTAATTGTAAGTATCTACTGCCAATCTAAGCAACGTTTTTCTTTAAAAATTCGAAATTATGATGGAATAGTAGAATTAGGTAATGTGAAAAATTTAAACACTAAAATTAAAAACTTTAAAGCCTTTTATGCTAAAGCCGAAAAAGATCACCTTTTTGGTAAATACAAGAAGATTAATTTAGAAATAGCCAATCAAGTAGTGTGCACAAAATAAAAACTATGGAACAAGATAACATAGCAGTAGGTCTAGACATTGGAACAACAAAAATTGTTGCTATGATAGGTCGTTACAACGAGTATGGGAAGATGGAAGTTTTAGGAATTGGAAAATCCAAAAGCCTAGGGGTACATCGTGGAGTAGTAAACAACATTACCCAAACTATACAATCCATACAACAGGCAGTAGAGCAAGCTGAAAGTGTTTCTGAGCTAGAGATTAAAAACGTAACTGTTGGTATTGCTGGTCAACACATCCATAGCAGACAACACCCTGATTATATTGTACGACAAAATCCAGAAGAAGTTATTGATTCTTCTGACATTAATATGCTTTGTGAACAGGTACACAAGTTAGTTATGATGCCTGGAGAAGAAATTCTACATGTGCTTCCTCAAGAATACAAAATTGATGGACAGTCTGAAATTACCGAACCCATTGGTATGTACGGAGGACGTTTAGAAGCCAATTTCCATTTAGTAATTGGAAAAATCACTTCTATAAGAAACATTGGGCGTTGTGTAAAAAGTGCTGGTTTAGAATTAGCTGGAGTAACCTTAGAACCTTTAGCTTCTGCAGCAGCCGTGCTAAGCCAAGAAGAAAAAGAAGCAGGTGTAGCTCTTATAGATATAGGAGGAGGAACTACCGATTTAGCTATTTTTAAAGATGGAATAATTAGACATACTGCCGTAATCCCTATAGGAGGAAATGCCGTTACCGAAGACATTAAAGAGGGTTGTGCTATTATAGAAAAACAAGCCGAACTATTAAAGGTAAAATTTGGTTCAGCTTGGCCAGGCGAAAACAAGGATAACGAAATTGTAAGTATTCCTGGGTTACGAGGTCGTGCACCAAAAGAAATTTCATTAAAAAACCTCTCAAAAATCATCCATGCCCGCATGGTTGAAATTATAGAATTAGTTTTTGAAGAAATTAACAAATATGATCATCAAAACACCAAAAAACAGCTTATTGCAGGTATTGTGCTTACTGGTGGTGGTGCACAACTAAAACATTTGAAACAACTTGTAGAATATATTACTGGAATGGATACCCGTATTGGATATCCCAACGAGCATTTAGCAGGGAATAGCGACCCTGAAATAACATGCCCGTTATACGCTACAGCAGTAGGTTTAGTAATGAATAACCTGCAAGATATGAAGCAGGCTAATACAAAAGATACAGAGGAAACATCAGAAATAATTTCAGATAATAATACTGTTACAACAAATACAGAAAAAGAAGTAATAAAATTACAAGAAACACTCACAGAAGAAGAAAAAGAAGAAAAAGAAGAAGATCTCTCCTTACGTCAAAAAGCAGAAGAAGAAGCTGCTAAAAGAGCTAATATTTCCAAAAAATGGTCAATTAGTAATTTAACAGATCGAATTAAAGAATTTTTAGATAACGCAGAATAATTACACCAATCAACACAATATAGAAATTATGGATCACAACGGCTTAAATAGTATTTCCTTCGATATGCCAAAAAACCAATCCAACGTAATCAAAGTAATTGGCGTTGGTGGTGGTGGTAGTAATGCAATTAATCACATGTTTCAGCAAGGAATTAAAGGTGTTGATTTTGTGATTTGCAATACTGATTCTCAAGCATTGGAAAATAGTCCTATTCCAAACAAAATTCAATTAGGAGTCAATCTAACCGAAGGATTAGGTGCTGGGGCCAACCCCGATGTAGGCGAACAAGCAGCCATAGAAAGCTACGACGATATAAAATTAATGTTAGGTGTAAATACCAAAATGGTTTTTATTACCGCAGGAATGGGCGGTGGTACAGGAACAGGTGCTGCCCCTGTAATTGCAAAAATGGCTAGGGAACTAGAGATTCTTACAGTAGCTATTGTTACTGCTCCATTTAAATTTGAAGGTCGCATGCGAGACCAACAAGCACAAACAGGAATTGAAAAATTACGCAACCAAGTAGACTCTTTAATTGTAATTAACAACAATAAACTTAGAGACGTGTATGGAAACTTAGGTTTTAAGGCTGGGTTTTCCAAAGCAGACGAAGTTTTAGCCACTGCTTCTAGAGGGATTGCCGAAGTAATTACGCATCATTACACACAAAATATTGACCTTAGGGATGCCAAAACCGTTTTAAGTAATAGCGGTACTGCTATTATGGGCTCTGGAAATGCTTCTGGAGATAATAGAGCACAAGAAGCCATTACAAAAGCTCTGGATTCTCCTTTATTAAATGATAATAAAATTACAGGAGCAAAAAATGTTCTACTCTTAATCGTATCTGGTAGTGAAGAAATTACTATAGACGAAATTGGAGAAATTAACGACCACATCCAAGAGGAGGCAGGATACGGAGCTAACATTATTATGGGAGTTGGAGAAGATGAAAACCTAGACAATGCTGTTTCCGTAACTGTTATTGCAACAGGTTTTAATGTAGATCAACAAAACGATATTACTAATATCGAAACTAAAAAAATAATTCATTCGTTAAGCGACGATCAAAAAGCAGAGCTAGAATTATCTACAAAAAATACCAGTACATTAATTACCCCTAATATTCCCAAAACAGAGCCTATTAAAACTGTAGAGGAACACACCAAACCAATCCAAGAAGAAATAATTCGTCATGATTTATTTGAAGACATAGAAAAAACTCCGATTTCAAAATCATTATTAATGCCTACTACTCAATATATCAAAAACATGAATGTTATTGAAGCAGAGGAAATTAACTCATTTACAGAAAAAGCTATTGAAGATGATTTTGTAATTATAAACACACAAGAAATTATTAGCGATATTGAAGTAAATAATAATATTAATGTCTACGATGCTGAAGAAATAATCGTAGATAATACCGATACGCAAACTACAGAAACTAATTTTACTGATAACAAAGAACAACAGACCGTTATTCCTTCCGTAGAATTAAATGATACTTTTGAAATAGAGGACGAAAACCAAACAAGTTTGAGTTTTGACTTCCCTATAAACATCAATAACATCGAAGTAATAGATGAAATAGAGGTTCCTTCTACCCCTTCTTTTGAAGCAATAAAACAAATAGAAACCACTCAAAAAACAGAGCGTATAGTACACCGCCTTGAAGATTCTTCTGAAGAGCTTGCATCCTCTACAGGAACTATTGTTGATGATACTGATATTGCTTTTGAACTGAAAAAGAAAACTACCCAAAGTACAATAGAGACGTCCGAAGAACAAACCAACTCATTTAACCCTATTAATAATCCTATTTCCGAAGCTCTACGTTCTAGAGTCTCGGAACGTCGATCTAGGATGAAAGAATTTAACTATAAATTCAAACATACAAGCTCTAATATCGATGAAATTGAAAAACAACCTGCATATAAAAGAGCTGGCTTAGATATTGATGAAGTTTCTAACGAATCTAATATTTCCCGCACAACATTAAGTTCTGATAGTAATGACGACTTACAAATACGTAAACGTAATTCGTTTTTACATGATAATGTAGATTAGTATTAAAAATTTAAACAATAATTTCTCAAAAAATATTGAGATTTAAAATATATCAATGAGTTTATCTAGTAAAATAATGCCTGCCATGAAGGAGGCGATGAAAAATAAAGACCAAAATGCTTTAACCTCTCTTCGAGCTATCAAAGCTGCCATTTTATTAGCCCAAACAGAGTCTGGTGCTAAGGAAGAGCTTTCCGAAGATCAAGAACTAAAGCTCCTTCAAAAGCTAGTAAAACAGCGTAAAGATAGCGCCGCTATTTTTACAGAACAAAATAGACTGGACTTAGCTGAACCTGAACTAGCACAAGCCGAAGTTATTGCTGCTTTTTTACCTGCCCAATTAAACGAAGACGAAGTAGCTAAAATTATTGACGAAATTATTGCTTCAACAAGTGCGTCTGGAATGAAAGATATGGGAAAAGTAATGGGGCAAGCTTCTGCTAAGTTAACAGGACAGGCAGATGGTAAATTAATATCTACAATTGTAAAAGCTAAACTATCCTAAAAATAAAAATATTGCTACTATAAAATGGCCCAGTGGCGCAACTGAATAGCGCATCAGATTTCGGCTCTGAGGGTTGGGGGTTTGAATCCCTCCTGGGTCACTAAAGCGGATTTTTTATCAAACTTGATAAAATTTCCGCTTTTTTTATTACCTATATTATCCGTGATTTCTGGGATTAGCGAGAAAAACGAATTTACTCTAGTGGTTCGAACTTGGTCTAATTCGTGATTATAGAAGATTCCGTCGGGAAATAGCATTTGTTGAAAAACCTTTTTATTCTCCAAAGTAGAAGATTCCCATAATGGCAGTACATTGGTGGATGTCTTGGTAACAAAATTGATTACTTTTTTGAGGTTCGAACTGTATCCGCTTGTTTTTTCAACTTCCTGCTCAATTACGAAATATTCATTTTTGTATTTAGAACTATATTTATCGTAAAGCGATCTATCTATTTCGCCAATAACAAATCTTTCTTCGATATTTTCTAGTTTCTTCTTTAAAGCATTTAGATTAGCTTCTTGAATTCAAGTAATGAAAAAATGTAGAAGCTAATATTTTTGTAGAAATCTTGAATGGAAAAGTAATTTCTCAAATAACTGATTCCAAAGATTTGGAAATGATTAATAGAGAAATCATTGAAGGTGTAAAATTTCGCTTTACAGAAAAGAGTATTCTCCATAAAAAACATTCAATAGAAACAGATAAAAACCTACTTGATTTAGAGTGTCTACAAGAAAGAAATGGTTCTTTTTTATACAAATCAGAAAAAGAGTTACTAAATTCTGTCTTGCAAAATGAGGAAGTTAAACATTTTCGACAATTACGGTATTTAGCAACAAAACATGGTCGTACAGTGTTAAAATTACGTTTTGTTTTGAGTAATCTAAACCTTGTCTGAGTAATTATTATAAAAATTACATTTACTCAGATATGACACAAGAAGAACAACAAGATCTAGAAAAGAAATCCTTAGAACAATTTATGTCTGGCAAAAGTCTCTTTGGAAAAGGAGGAGCTTTTGGGAAAAAGCATTAGAAGCCGAGATAGAATCTCATTTAGGAGATGAAGAACGCTCTAAGGGCTATAAACAAAACGGTAAATCAAAGAAGCAAGTAAAGAGTAACCAAGGAACTTTTTAGTTAGAAGTTCCTACTGATCGTAAAAGCAGCTTTGAGCCAGAATTAGTGAAGAAACGCCAAGTTATTTTAGCCGATAATCTTTCTGATAAGATTATCGGTCTCTATGGCTTAGGAATGAGTTTTAAAGATATTTCAGCTCATATAAAAGAAATGTATGACACTGATATATCTCATTCTGTTTTAAGTCAAATTACAGATAAAATCATTCCAAATGTTAAGGCTTGGCAGCGCCATCCTTTAGAATCTATGTATTGCATTGTTTGGCTTGATGCTATGCATTTTAAGTTAGAGAAGAAGGGAGAGTAATTCACAAAGCATTGTATAATATTCTAGCCATCAACAGTGAAGGATATAAAGAGGTTCTAGGGATGTATGTTTCCGAAAGTGAAGGAGCTAATTTTTGGCTTCAAGTGGTAACGGATTTACAAAATAGAGGTCTTGAAGATATTTTAATTGCTTGTACCGATAATTTAAAAGGCTTTACTAATGCCATTTTGAGCGTTTTTCCTAAAGCAATTACTCAACTTTGTATAGTTCATCAAATTAGCAATTCATTAAAATACGTGGCTAGTAAGGATCAAAAGGAATTTTTAAAGAAAGTTTATCAAGCTAATGATAAAGATATGGCTGAGGACGAACTATTAAATCTAGAAGAAAAATGGGGGAAGAAATATCCTGTAGTAATCGAAAGTTGGCAAAATAATACCATTTCTATTGTAATATGATTTTATTGAATAAATCGATATAATGATGATTGCTTACAATAGATTTAATCAAATTAGTATCCATCTCACAAACCATTTGATGTAACCAATTTTTTAAGAGTTCAATATTTTC
>CALLUJ010000069.1 GCA_938011245.1 uncultured Aquimarina sp.
GACATATATTTAAAAGTAGGAAACCAACAAAAGCAATTAGAAAAAGTAACTCTAGGCACTTATAAAAGTATATATTAAATTGGGAGCAAATAATATTTTAAAGGAGATTCTTATCCGAAATATTATACCAAAACCGAACTGACAGCCAAACAGTCCGATTTCGAAATTATACAAAAACAAAAAGACCACCATATGTTATTTAAACTACGTAATGAGTTTTTACACTTTTCTTCAAAATATGAAGGTATTGGTCACGACCCACATGTGCTAAATGGGAAACGAAAACGCCACATTTATAACGGATAAATATGTATAAAATACTACTACTGCTATTAGCATCTTCTAGTTTATTAGCTTGTAATATGATAGAAAAAACAAAAAAATACCCTTATGTGGTAACAGATTCTGCTCCTGAAAATTATCCTTGTGAAATTTATCGTGGTAGCTTGCATTATGGAAAAACAAAAGGCGTGCCTGTACCTAGGGGGAAATTTATTGACTATGGCTGGGGTAGAGGAAGCACGCACTACGGGAGTAGAGCCCCTAAAGAATTACCACACCAATTGGATATAGCATGGCTATCCTATCGTGAAAATAAATTTTATGGGGGAAGTTTTGAGCTGCCGAAAGCAAAAATGGAAGCTCTTTTTGATAAAGGTTTTGCACATACAAGAATTGAAAATACTAAAGACACTTACAGTAAAATTATAGTAGGAGTAGCTCCTGGAGGTATTGTTAGCGTATGGCTTATGGGCGCTGGCCATCAAGTTCAGATAGGGGTTTTTAAAGGAGAGGAAACAGAAATCGATTGGGCTGCTTTTAATCCTTCGGGTATAAAAGATCGAGATTTATATGTAAATGGTAGGTTAAATAGACATGTCTCTGCTGACGAATTAGCAAAACCCGTCCCTTTTGGACTTTGGGAAACGTACGCACTCAGGTATCTTTGGAAACCTGTAGTTGTTGGTAAAGATGTAAATTTTGTAATTCAAACCTTAACTGAGTTTTTCAGTGGAGAGAGAGAAATGTTTGTAAGAGAGGAAACCAAGGAATTTAAATATGCTAGTAAAACAATACCTAAAAAAGCAGAAATATGGTGGCAATCAAAAGATCACAAACAATACAAGACTAAAGTTTTTTTTAACGAAAAGGAAATGTACCGTCTTTTTGAGCAATTAGCAAGAGATACTGAAAATGATAAAATTGAGGTAATTTTCAAACACGAAAATAAGGTTAAGGTTTCTGTTTGGCTCAAAACAAAAGAACAAGAAGTTCTTCTTGAAAATGCCGAAACTAAAACATTTAAAAGTAACATTTAGAATACTTTTTTTGATTGGTTTTTTTTATCGCATGCAATTAAGTGAATTTGTTAGAATATTGATTTTTTATTTATTGTCAGGGTTTTTATTCTGTTCAACAGAATCTTGTATGCCAACCAAAACCAAAAAATACAAGTGGAACGTTTCCGCTTGCCAGCCAGAGCATTTTCCAGCAGAAATCTACAGGGGGAGTTTACATTACGGTAAAGCTAAAGGAACCCCAGTACCCTATGGTGGCATTTTAAAAAGTGGTTGGGGCAGTAATGGCACAACATACGGAGATGCTAATCCAAAAGAAGTACCCCATCAATTAGATATCGCATGGATGTCATTTAGAGAAAATAAATTTTATGGCGGAAGCTTTGAACTTCCTGTCGCCAAAATGGAAAAATTATTTGAAGATGGCTTTTTAGATATTTTAGATAAATCTGATAAAAATGTAAAAGAATATTTTTCAGAAATTATAGTTGGTGTAGGTCCTGGAGGGCTTGTTGGAGTTTGGTTGAGTGGATTAGGACAAACTGTCCAAGTTGCTACATTTTATGGGGAAGAAATTGAAATTGACTTTAAAGATTTTAATCCTAGTGGTATTATGGATAGAGATTCATATGTAAAAGATGAAATTCAAGGTTTACCGTTAGAAGAACTAAAAAAACCTATTAACTACAAATTATGGGAAACTTATGCTAAAATGCATTTATGGAAACCTGTTATACAAGGAACCGTATTTAAAAGTGCAATAACCATTGAGAATTTACATTACAATGGAAATAATGAATATTTAGTTAAAAATGAAGCTAAAGCTGTTGATATAAAAACTAGACCAATACCAAAAGAAGTACGCTTTAATTGGGTCAGAAAGGATGGAAAAAGGGTACTTTCAGAAATTAAATTTAATGAAGAAGAAATTTTTCAAGCCTTTGAGGAAGTGATAACGGATATAGAAAATGATAAAGCAGAACTAATTTTTAACTTCAATGCCACCAAGGATATTGATGTTTTTCTTAAAGCAGGAGATAAACAAAAGCAACTAGAAACTATAGACTTAAAAACTTACAAAAGTAATTTTTAGATAGACCTTACAGCATGTGGATTAGTAAAGTGTTCAAAATAAAAAGTCTACTCTTATGGACAGGATTTTTATTCTGTTCAACAGAATCTTGTATGCCAACCAAAACCAAAAAACACAAGTGGAACGTTTCCGCTTGCCAGCCAGAGCATTTTCCAGCAGAAATCTATAGAGGCAGTTTACATTACGGTAAAGCTAAAGGAACCCCAGTACCCTATGGTGGCATTTTAAAAAGTGGCTGGGGCAGTAATGGCACAACATACGGAGATGCTAATCCAAAAGAAGTACCCCATCAATTAGATATCGTATGGATGTCATTTAGAGAAAATAAATTTTATGGCGGAAGCTTTGAACTTCCTGTTACTAAAATGAAAAAATTATTTGAAGATGGATTTTTGGATATTAGAGATAAGTCGAAAGAAAATATCAAGAGAACATACACAGAAATAATTGTAGGTGTAGGCCCAGGAGGGCTTGTTGGGGTTTGGTTAAGAGGAGTTGGTAATGTTACAC
>CALLUJ010000070.1 GCA_938011245.1 uncultured Aquimarina sp.
TCCAAGAACCATTAGCAGTACTGGTTACAGTAGTAATAGTTCCAGCGTTATCCGTAATGTTGATATCTACTCCAGCAATTCCAGATTCTCCAGTATCTCTAGTACCGTTGCCATTAGAGTCGTTAAATACAAATCCAGATAAAGGTGTTGTATTTTCAATTAATGGAATTTCTTCAAGGATTGTAAGCGTATCAGCGTCAATATTTGCTATTCGAAAAGAGTTTCCTCTGGCAAATAAAGGCGATAAAGCTAGGTTAGTAGGTATAGATACAATATTAATATCTATGGAACCCGAACGAGGAAAAAATGTTGCTCTTCCTGTAGAACGACTTATTTTACTTACAGTATTTGAATTGGAATCAGTAACTGTAACCATTACGTTTTCTTGATAGGCTTCTCCGGTATCATGAATTCCATTATTGTTGGTATCTATAAAAAATCTAGTTTGAAAAATTCCGTTGGGATTATATAAGGCTTTGCAACGAGTAGTTAAGTCAGGTTTTATAAAAGAAGTCAAACTATTTATAGATGATACGCTACAAGGTGAAGCAGGGTCACAACCAGTAGTAATAAATCCAGCACCAGGATCAGAAAATATATAAATACGAGCATGCGTGCCTCCTCTGGCAGAGGCTCCATTAAGAAGTTCAGCACGATTATTTACTAGCAAGTAAGAATTTTCTCCCACCCCCGTATAAATGGCTCCTTTGTTTTCAAAATCATCTACTAAAAAACGGTCAGTATCTACTGTTCCAAAATTGGAGAAAGTATGAGCTAACACATCAAAATTACTTCCAATGCGTACAATACCTCTATTAAAAAAAGCTCTTCTTAAGAGTAAATTTTGATTAATACTTAGATTGCAGAAATTTTGAAATTCATCTTCTGAATCATTTACAAAAACATCTGCATTAGTAATGTTTAAAGCGCCATAATTAGTAATGCGACCATCTATAACAACATCGCTATTACCTATAATGTTTACAGTACCAGTTGGGAGATTAAAAAAGGAAGATTTACTTCTGCTAAAAAAATTAGTGATAGTGATAGTTCCCTTATTATTAATTAAGTCATTTTCTTTAATCTCAAAGGTGTTTTGAAAAGTAAGCATCCCTCCATTACATACTCTAATTAGATTTCCTCCTTCGCTATCAAAGTTTGTTGGAGTACTTAATGTTGCATTAGGACTTATAACAATTCTTCCGTTAGAAAAAGCATTGGGAATAATTCCCGTAAAAGTTGCATTTTCATCAATTTGGATTGTACCTGTAAAAGTTCCTAATGTAGTAATGTCTCCGTTATAATTAGATTCTATTTTTATGGTTGCATTAGTATTAAAATTACTAGGTTTGGATATTACCGTGCCCAAGTTATTAAACCATCTTCCGCTGTTAAACCTAAATTGAGGGTTGTTTAGAGAAACATTAGAACAGTTAAAATCTGGAAAATTTGTAAATGGAGGAGGTGTTATTAGTTGTGACCAAGAACAAATAGTAAAAAAGATTGTGCTAATAAAACATAAAATAGATTTCATAGGTGTTGAATTTATATAGATAACAATTAATAGTTGTATTACCCTACATTTAAATTTTAAAACAAAGAGGATTACTTTTTTTATTTACAAGTAGAGTGATGATTTTAAGTATTTTGAAAAATAAATAAATTTGTTACTTAAAAATATTATAGCTTTTAAAATAAAAGTTTGGCTTGGTCATAAGTGTTATGTTTTTTAATTTAAAAAAAATATTAGATAATATGTAGGGTAACTATATACTTGATTGTTTTATTATCGAGAACGATAAAATTAAGCTTAAATAATTTTTAAATTAAGAGTATAACTACTAGGTTATTTTGTTTGTGAATTCAAACTTAAGTGATTAGTTTTACAACTATAACTCTTAATTTAGAATTTGGATGCAGGGATTAGAAAACGTATGTGAAGAGAAGATTTATAAAAAAGTTTTTATGGAGAATAATAAAGACTTTCAAAATTACTTTTATTACAAATATGGAGATTTGGACAAAGCAAAAGACCTTTTGCAGGATGCCTTTGTAAAGCTTTGGAATAATTGTAAAGATGTTTCTTATTCTAAGGCTAAAGGGTATGTTTTTATATTAGTGAAAAATGCGTTCATGAATGATTTTAAGAGAGAAAAAATGAAGCAAGAACATCATTCTACAATGAATAAGAGGCTTTTTGAGATAGAGTCTCCTGATTATGTATTGGAAGAAAAAGAATTTTTGGATAAACTTAATTTAACACTAAAACTACTTCCCAATAAAGAAAGAGAAGTTTTTTTATTAAACAGAATAGATCAAAAAAAATACAGAGAAATAAGTGAGTTGTTAGGAATTTCAGTAAAAACAGTAGAAAAAAGAATGCACAATGCATTAGTTTTTTTAAGAGATAAAATAGGTAAAGTATAAGAAAAAATATTATAGTTAGTTTTAGTTTAACAACAGGATTAGTAAAGAACTATTACAATCATATTATGAAGGATATTAATGAAGAGAATGATCATTTTTTAGCTAAATGGCTCAACAATGATTTGTCAAAGGAAGAAGAAAATCGTTTTTTAGGGCATAAAGACTACAAATCTTATGCTGTAATTATTGATGGAATTAAAAAATTAAAAGTTCCTAACCAAAAATCCGATGAGGAAGAGTATTTGGAATTGATGCAAAAAATAAAGTCTTCAAAAGAAAATGAGGATAAATCAAAGGTTAAAAAAATTAATTTTAGTTCTTTGTTTATGCCTATTTCTATTGCAGCATCTATAGTGTTGATTGCAGGGTTTTCTTTTGCTTTTTTTATGGGAAATGTGATTAGTAAAACTACTATAGCGGAAACAAAAATGATTGTTTTGCCAGATGCTTCAGAGGTGCAAGTAGGTGCTTCTTCAGAGTTAGTATATAATAAATATCTATTTTATTTAAGTAGAAAATTAACCTTAGAAGGAGAAGCTTATTTTAGCGTAGAAAAAGGAAGTAGGTTTACTGTAAAAACAAGTAGTGGTAATGTTACAGTGTTAGGAACAAAGTTTAATGTTGTATCAAGAAAAAACACCTTTATAACCCAATGTTACGAGGGTAGTGTAAGTGTGGGGGTTAAAGAAGAAGAGACCATACTCAAAAAAGGAGATAAGATAAGCTACATAAAGCATAAAAAGAAGATTACTAAAGAGACTAATTTGATTCCCCATTGGATAGACCACAAAAAAAGCCAGTTTAATGCTATTCCGTTTGATTTAGTTATTCAAGAATTTCAAAGTTATTATCCTGTAAAATTAAATACAAAAGATAAGGGTTTATTAGACTTAAATTTTACAGGTTCTTTTCCACATAATAATTTAGAAATAGCATTAAAAAGCATTTTTATTCCCATGGGAATAAGGTATACAAAAAAAGAGGATGCCGTTTATTTTGAAAAATAAGACCTAAAATTAAATCATAATAAGAGGGATTGATGAGGCTTGGATATTTGATATATCTGAGCCTTTTTTAGTGTTAATATATACTTAACATATACTTGATAATTGCTTAATAGGTGATTTTGATGTTGAGTTTTTTTATAAGTATAAACACTAATAAAAGTCAATAAATGAATTCTAAAATAAAGGATTTTCAAAAGAAATTTAAAGAAGTATATAGCACTTTTAAAACTACTTTTAAACAAGAGAGATCTAAGAAATCAGAAGATATTATTTTTCGAGAAAAAAAACGAGAAACTGAAAATAAAATAAAAGCTTTAAATGTAGCTATTAAAGATAAAAATGCAGAACAGGTTAATGTTTTAAAAACAAAAAAAAACTCAAGCAATGAATCTTTATTAGATAAGGGTAAGCAAAGAAAAGAAAAACGAGTTAAAGCATGGAGTGATAGAGGATATAGAACCATAGGACCAACATTAGGAGCAACGATTGGTGGAGCTATAGGTTTAGTAGGAGGTCCTATTGGAGCTGCTGTAGGCACGGTAATGGGTGTTGCAGTAGGGAGTGTTGTTGGAGGGCGTGTTATCCAAAAAATAGCAGAAGGTTATGGTATTCCTGCTCATAAAGCATTTAAAAAAGCTAAGGAGAGGTTTAAAAGTTTAAAACAAGAACAAATTCATGAAAAAGAAATAAAGCATTTAAATAAAATAGGAGCCATACATAATAAGGATGAATATGGAAGAAAGCAAGTGAAAATGGGTCCTAATGAAATGAGACAGGTGGGTAAAATGATTAGACAACAACCCCAGAGCTTGAATAAGACTAATAGAAAAGAAAATATATTCTCTAATAAACGACCTAAGTCAAATTCAGCTTCGAAAGTTAATATGAGTACCAAAAAATCTATAAGTAACAAAAAAAGCGGGATTAAGTTTTAGGGCAAGAATATCTTAATACAAAAGATAAATCTTATAAGGTTTAGTCGCTAAATCGAGTATCACTCGGTTTTCGAATTTAATATATAATTGCTGTATAATCAAGCTCTAATTTTGAAGAAGTGTTGTCCACCATCTGGTCAGCCATTGTCTGCCCTACGTAGAAGAGGTATGTAAATAGAGTACGCGAGAGTATAATTTAAACCTTGTCTGAAAAAAATTAAATAACGATTTAAAATATGCTTTATCTAAAAAAACCAGCTCCTAAAAACTAAAAACAGCTTGAAGAAAATGTTAATAACCATATGAAGATGTTAACTCTAAATAGTGACAGAGTTGCTAAATATTTTAATCATAAGGATATAAAATATATAGCGTAAAAAAATCTGTTTTATTACCGTTGGGTTAATATAAGATCTGTAATTAAAAATATTTAAAAAAAAACCGAAAAAGTTTTGTCAAAGCCTTAATTCGTTATATATTTGCACCCGTCTAAGGGGATAACCTTAAGTAAAAGTTCTTAAATGCTAAGCGAAAGCTGATAATTTTCGCACCTAAATATAGTTCTATATGAACATTCCTCCTTAGCTCAGTTGGTTAGAGCATCTGACTGTTAATCAGAGGGTCCTTGGTTCGAGCCCAAGAGGGGGAGCTTTTATGACAAACACCGTACATTGTATGGTGTTTTGTTGTTTATAGTCTTATTTTATGAGGTATCCCAGCGGTTGGATTCGGTTAGAGAATGCCATTATAAAATTATGGGATTTTTGAACGATTTCTCGAACCGCTTAATTTTACTGCCTTTTGATGTATGTTATTCTTGGTTTTTGAAATTTGAATTTAGCAAAAATTTCAGAAGCTAGTATTTGGCTATTATTAAGCCCATAGGGGCTTAATAAATCTATGAAGCCTAGTTTGCATTGATTGTTGCTCATATTTGCAGGAATGAAGAAACAATCTCCATAATTATCACTTTGGGTAAGTTATTTAGTAGATTTAATGGATGGAGAAATCATTCCCATAGACAGTAAAACAATCAGAGATGCAAAGTCTAATGGTGTTAAATCGTCTTTCTATATGGTAGGCGCTTGGACTAGAGAGAATAATATGGTTTTAGGTCAAGTTAAAGTCTCAGAAAAATCTAACGAAATAACAGCAATACCTAAATTGTTAGAACTTATAACTATTAAAGGAGGTACTGTAACGACAGATGCATGGAGTGTCAACAAGAAATAGCTTCTAAAATTATAGAACAACAAGCAGAGTATATTTTAGCTGTCAAGGAAAACCAAAAACAATTATATCAAGATATACAAGACGAGTTTAAGTTCTCAAAAAATGTTGAAGTAGTTGTAGATGATGAATTAGATCACGGTAGAATTGAAGCAAGAAAATGTAGTGTGATTACTGATTTTAAGTTTATTGACAATAGTACTAAATGGGAGAAGTTAACTAGTATCATTAGAATGGAAAGCACTCGTGAATTCAAAAACTCCAATAAACCCATAGAGACTGCTACTAGATACTACATATCAAGTTTAAACGATACAGCTCAGACTTTTCAAAAAACATAGGGTTACATTGGGCTATTGAGAATAGTCTACATTGGGTGTTAGACGTTGCTTTTTCTGAAGATGCATCAAGAAAAAGAGTAGGAAATGCTGCTCAAAATTTTTCCATACTAAGCAAAATTGCATTAAATCTTTTGAAAAAGGAAAAAACAGAAAAGCAAGGTATTAAAGGTAAGAGACTTAAATGTGCTTATGAACAACAATATCTACTCAAAGTCTTAAAACTTAAAGTGAGAGTTTGCCCTGAAGTAAGAGATAATAAATTTGGCAAAAGAAGGGGAGTAAGGTAAAAAAAACTTAGATGCTTAATTTAACATCTAGGTTTTGAAATGCAACGATCATACAAAATAATGCTTCCTGCTACTGCAACATTCAAACTTAATATTGAATTGAATTTAACCAAAAAATGTGATTTTTCAATAGCTTTTTTAGATAGTCCGTGGTCTTCTGCACCTAATAAATAGACACATCGCCTAGGGTGGTTAAATGTTTCTAAGTTTTCAGCTTCTTCTGTAAGTTCCACACCAACTATTCTAGTGCCTTTAGGAAGGTTTTTTATAAAGTTGTCAAAAGTATTGTAATGGTAATAAGGCATGGATTTTACCGCATCATGGGTGTCGCAAGCTTGTTTAGCATACCGATTCCCAATAGTGAATATAAAATTAGCACCCATATTTTGTGCAGAACGCCATAGAACACCTAGGTTTTCAGGAGTTTTTCCGTTTTGTATTCCAATACCAAAAAATTCGTTTTTAAAATTATCAGTGCTCATTTTAAATCAATCAAATTTAATTTAAAAAACAACGCACCGCTCTTTAAAAGAACAGTGCGTTGTTTTTGTATGATTATGGATTACGAGAAATAGGCATATACACCTATAACAATAACCGAAATAATTATTGCACCTTGTTTTACATATTTCCAAGGAGTAATTTCAACTTGATTAGTATATTCCAATTTAAATTCAGTATCACGTTGTTTAACTTTCGAAATGCCAAACATAGTTATTAAGAATAGAACACACATAATAGCCATTACATGTAGAAAATGGATATCTGGTTTAATTACAAATTGACAAATTAAGTAAATAATTGGTCCACCTATTAAAACCACTTTTGCAGCAATAGCAGGAACTTTTTTTGTTAAATACCCAACAGCTACAACAGTAAGAATAGGGATACTATAACTTCCATTTACTTCTTGTAAGTATCCAAACAATCCTCCTGGAGCATTAGCAATAAAAGGAGCAATAAACATAGCTAAAAAGGCGAGTAAAACTCCAAATAACTTACCTATTTTAACCACTTGTTTTTCATCGGCTTTAGGATTAATGTATTCTTTATAGATGTCTAATCCAAATAGAGTAACAGAACTGTTAAGGGCGCTGTTAAAAGAACTTAAAATAGCTCCAAATAGTACTGCGGCAAAGAAACCAACTAAGCTAGCAGGAAGTACTTTGCTTACTAATGCAGGGTAAGCCTCGTCGGCAACAAAATTGGGGTTACTTCCAAAAATATGCCAAGCAACAATACCAGGCAATACAACTATAATAGGACCAAGAATTTTAATAAAAGCACCTAATAGTAATCCTTTTTGGCCTTCTTGTAAGTTTTTAGCACCTAAAGCACGTTGTATAATAGCTTGATTAGTACCCCAATAAAAAACTTGTACTAGCATCATACCTGTAAATAATGTTGAAAAAGGAATAGAAGATTCTGCAGAACCTATTGCATTGAATTTTGTAGGATTATCTCGAATTAAAATTTCTAAACCATTTAATACACTCCCATCTCCAATAAAAGCTAATCCAAACACGGGAATAAATAAACCTCCAATAATTAATCCAATGGCATTAATGGTGTCTGAAACAGCTACGGCTTTTAATCCTCCAAAAACAGCATATATAGAACCAATAACACCTATAAACCAAACGCAAGCCCATAAAGTTTGGTTTTTAGTAAGCCCTAAGAGTTCGGGTAAATCAAACATGGTACTAACAGCTAATGCTCCAGAGTATAATACAATAGGCAAAAAAATAACAACATATCCTAATAAAAAGATTACCGATGTGATGGTTTTTGTACTGGTATCAAATCGAGAAGCTAAAAATTGAGGAACAGTAGTAATTCCGCCTTTAAGATATCTAGGTAACAAAAACACAGCAGTAACTACCATAGCTAAAGCCGCAAGAGTTTCCCATGCCATAACTAAAATTCCATCGGTAAAAGCAGCTCCGTTAAGTCCAACAATTTGTTCGGTAGAAAGATTTGTTAATAATAGTGACCCTGCAATTACACCAGCAGTTAAACTACGCCCTCCTAAGAAGTATCCATCAGAGGAGTTTTCATCTGTTTTTCGTGTTGACCACCAAGCAATTACAGCAACAAGTAATGTGAATCCTATAAAAGAAATTAGTCCCATAAGTTATTTTTAATAAAATTTCGTGCTAATGTATTATATTTTCCTTGAATAACGGGGTTTTAAATTACGAAAAACACAGTCTAACTGTGTTTTTTTAAAGTAATGATAAGTTATTTTTGTAAAGTATTATAGGCTATTCAATGTTAAAGCTTTTCTTTTTGAAAACCTTATTGTTGTATTTGGAAGTTATTTTATATGTAGTAAATCAATAAAAAGTATGTTTATTTCTTATGTACATTCGAGGAATGTTTTAATTGCTGTTTTGAGATTTTTCATGAAAGAAACTAGCCCATTTTACTTCTAAAAACTTAATAATAATATCATCACTATTGCCTTCGTCAAATTTATTAAAACAAATTTTTAGATATTTAGAAATAAGTGGTTTGAATTCGTGAGGAGGGTTTTGTATTTTTTCGATAGATACATCCCATTGGTTAAGGGTTTTAACTAATTTTAAGTGTGCTTCAAGACGCTTTTTTGCTTGGAGAACCAGATGCTCCGAACGTTTATTCCTTTGATTACTCTTGGAGGACTCTGCTACTAAATAAACAAGTTCTTTTTCAAATTTTTCGGTTGTCGAATTAGCTTCTTCTTTAAGCTTTAAAATGGCAAAATAAGTTAAATTATAATATTTGCTTTCAAAATTAATATAATCGTCCAAACACTTTAAGTATTGTATGGCGACAACTTTATATAACTTTTTATCTTCTTTTTCTGCTTTTAATAATTCTTTCTCGATAGCTATTAGTCGTATTTTGCTTTTGTTTCTTAAAAAGGAAACAGAATCATTATTAGGAATAGCCAATAATTGGGGGGTGATGTTTTTGGGAATATTATTATAGCGATATTTTTTGTAATTAATTTTTACAGAGTCGCTGTACTTACGTTTCCATTCAGGAAATTGAATTTTAGGTTTTTTTAATCCAAAAGCATAATTGTATCCAACAGTCGCTGTGAGTTCGCTTAAAGTTTCGATATTATCGCTATTTTTAAAAAGTTGTATAGCATTTGCATTAAAATTATGTTTCTTTTTATAGGAATAATTAGCACCAAATCTAAGATTAATAGCACTGTTTTCAGAGGTTGTGTTTTTAGTGATATTGTATGCTGAAGAAAACTGTGTAGTAAGTGTTTTATTAAATAGTTGTTTGGAAATATTCAGATTAGGACCTAATGTGGTAGCATCTTCTCTCCCTATAGTGTTGTAGGTAGCATTAATTCCAGTATTTATAGTCAATTGTCTTTCAGCTAAGTTAATCGTATGTCCAGCGTTGAAGTTATGGAAGGTAGAGGCATCTCCAATACGCACTATTCCACCTTGTTCATTAGCAACATCATTAAGGTTGTAATTAAAATTAATGTTTTGTGGGAAACTTTTATTTTTGGAAAGTATATAGTTAACATTTAGACTTGCAGTTTGCGATAATTGTTCAAAATCCAAATTTTCAAGAACTTCATCAGTTAAGTCGCTATCGTTAATATCGTCAAATTGGTTAGGTTTTACATTGGTAAATGATGTTAGATTTGAGTATGAACCTGTTAGTACTAGTCTTTTGTTAAGGATTAAGGTGGCATTAGCTCCTCCTACGGTTCGGGTAGTTTTGTTAGATTTTTCACTATTAAGGTCGTCTCGTTGCCTTCCAAATATTTATGGATAAAGCAAGTTTGTCTTAAAAAATACTATTTGTGGCATTAATGGTAATATTTTCAAAATCGTTATTAAAAAAATAAGCTCCCAAAGTTTCATACCTAGGATCTATACGTTCGTACCCTAATCCAACTGTAGCTTTCCCAATAGTGTAGTTAATATTAGTTTTAAAGGCATTAAATACAGCAGTAGAAGTTTTTTGATTTAGAAGAATATTTGCTAATGAAAATTTAGAACTACCACCGCTCGAAGGACTCCTTAAGTCTTTTGTGATTGCTGTAGAAGCATGTTCACCTGCAAAAGTAAGATTTCGACTTAACTTTACTTCTCCGTCAATACTTAATACAAAATTTTCTTGTGGTAAAATGTTTCTAATTTCGGGAATACTGTCTAAAGAATTTTTATCGTCTTTAGCATAAAAAGCAATTAATCTTACTTTATACTTGTCTTTTTTGTAAGTAGTTTTTAAACCATATCCAAAGCGATCAAAGGCGGGTTGTGTTCTCGCATCGCCATCATCTTCAGTAGCCTTAAGCAAGCGTCCAGACATAGCACTAAAAGACCAAGCACCATTAGGAGTGAGATCTATTCCTCCACCTGTAAATTGATGACCGCTTAAGGTATAAGGAGAAAAATTCATGCTTACAGAACCAATGTGTGCTGTAATCCATTTGTGCTTGGGATGTAAGCTTAAACTATTAAAATTGAAAGGAACTTGATAGCCTAAATCCTCACCTTGATTACTATAGCTATAGGTAATAGGCATAGAAAAGCTATAGATGGATACGTTTAACGTTCCTTGAGCAAAGTAGGTAAAATCTTTTCTGCTCGTGTTTTGGTTGGAGTTATAAAAAACAGAATTCCCAGATAGTACTCCACTAATTTTTAGAGGTTTGCTATTAATAATGGTTTCATAATCAATGGTTGGGGATTACTGTATTTTATGGGGATAAATAACCAAATGCTAAAACAAAATAATGAAGATAGTTTTTTTTATAAGCAATGGGGTATTCGTTTAGTTGAAAACCACGCTAGTTTTTAGCGTGGTTTTTAATAAAAGTATAATGAAAGATATATTTATATTCTAGTATAAACTTCCCCATTCTCTTCAGAACCAAATATTAGTTTATTGTTTTCAATTCTAAAGTTTTCAGTATTAGTATCGCCTTCCTCATCTACAGTGTTTATCGTATTTCCGTCAACGGTAAACGGTATAGTAGATGTTTCTGAGATACATTCAACAGTTTGGGTATTTGTGTCATTTGATGTTGTGGTTTCGGAATCATGACTAAGGCTAATAACATTGCCATCCGTTCTAAATTCTATAATATTCATTCTTTCACACTCTCCAGTATCATCAACACCGTCTACGATAAAGCTTTCCAATTGCCATCTGCCAATAAGAGTGTTTTCTGAAGAATCATCATCACTACAAGAAGTTCCAGATAGTAAACCAACAAAAAGGGTTAATGTTAAAAATAAGTTTTTCATAATTTTATTAAAATTTTGTGTTAGGCAGCAAATTTAATTTTTTTTTGTGAACTAAAAGAGTTTAAATATCACAATGTTTAATTATCATATTATAGATGATGTTAGTTTAAAAGTCTTAATATTTATAAAATTAGATCTATTGAGTTTAATAACATAGCATAAGAGTTAATGTTTTTGGTTATCAATGATTTGTGAGTTTAAATTTTAAACTACTAACTACTTGTTTTTTTGTCATATAGTTCGATGTTTGGTCATTTAGCATCGATTCATTTGCTAAAAAAAGAAGAAAATCCACCTTCAATAGCTAAAAAAGTTATTAATAATAGTGTTTTTGAGAAGTTAAATATGTTGGATACTAAGTATCCAACGGAACAAAATGTCAAATTTTCAGAAGCTCATGATGCTGATTTTTCATTCGATAATCTCAATATCGAGTTTCCAGCGTTAAGTAATGATAATAGAAACCGAGCAGAGGCAAAAGCTACATTATCTAAAATTGTAGGAGAGGGTAAATGGGTAGATTCGTTTTCAGGAGAAGATATTCAGAGTTTGCCAGTAGGGATTCAGCATACCATTAGTGATATGGTATATTAAGTAGGTTTTTCTAAAGCGCAGTTCTTTAAAGATTATATCCAATTAATCGCTTTTGTTTGTATAATATTATCTTAAGCAATAAATGGAAAAACTCCGATTACTTTTTCATCAACATTTATAGAAATATAAAATCGAATCGAAAATTTCTTTTTTTGGCAGTACCTTTGAGGGAATTATAAATAGTAAACCATGGAATTTAGTACGGGCAGAATTATATTTATTGCTCTTTTTATTGTGGCCTTTGTAACATTAATGATTTTGAGTTATAGAAAAGATATAGCCATACATAAAAAGTATTATGAAGGTAGTATTTGGGTATTAGTGTTTTTTATACTGTTTGTACTTTTCCTCTTCTTCTTAAAGGTATATTTAAATTATTAAATAATAAAAAACAGCTTAGTATAAGTTTAGGCTATTAGAACATAAGGAAGTGTTAAGGGTAAATATTTGTTGTTAATATTAGTAGAGTATCTGTGTATTAATAGAAAATATTTTTAGATTAATACTTCTAAAAAGTAAGTAATATGTGTTTAAAAAGTCGTTAAATAAGGTTATTTTTTTTGATTTATTGTCATGTATTTTACTTTAATATTTTGTATTGTGTTATTTTTTTTGCAAAAAAATAAAAAATCCTTAAAAATAAAGTATTATCGCAATATTTCTTTGGTGACTAAGTTGTGATATTCTAATTTTGGAAAAAATAAGTAATAATACTTATTTGATAGAGAAAAAGTATTTAACTATTAACTTTTATTATGAAAAAAAATTTCTTTAAAGGAGCTGCTATTGCAGCAATCGCTTTAGCAGGATTTTCTGCAACAGCACAAGAAGAAGAATCAAAAGGAATCGAACTAACAGGTTCTGTTGATACTTATTTTAGAACGAACATCAATGGTCGTAATGGTTCTGAGGCGGTTAACCCAGGTACAGCTTTTGCTGACCAAGATGGATTTGCTTTAGGTATGGTAAATTTGATAGCTTCTAAGCAAGTAGGTAAAGTTGGTTTTGTAGCAGATTTAGTTTTTGGCCCAAGAGGTGCTGATGCTGTTTTTTTATCAGGAAGAGGTGCTGATGCTATAGGTTCTAGTGACTTAAACGCTGCTGTAAACCAGTTGTATGTGACTTATGCAGCATCAGATGCAGTAACATTTACATTAGGTAATTTTAATACGTTTTTAGGGTATGAAGTAATTTCTCCAACAGGAAACTTCAACTATTCTACTTCTTATATGTTTACTAGTGGTCCATTTTCTCATACAGGTTTAAAAGTTGATTATGCTATTGATGATAATTGGTCTGCAATGTTAGCGGTAATGAATTCTACAGATTTCACTGAATTTAATGCTAACGGGAAATATACTTTAGGAGGGCAGTTAGGATATTCTAATGATTCTGGTAGTGCATATTTAAATGCTATTTATGGGCGTCAAGGATTTGATGATGAAGAAACGTTTCAGATTGATTTAACTACAGGTTGGGATTTAACAGAAGACTTTTACTTAGGTTTTAATGGTACGTATAATGATACAGATGGAGATGGTTTTTATGGAGCAGCTTTATATCCTCAATATGCGATTTCAGAAGCTTTTTCTCTAGGTTTAAGAGGTGAGCTTTTTGGAACTTTTGTTGATGTTGACGGTGCAGATGATGAAACTGTATTTGCTACAACGCTAACAGGTTCTTATTCTGTAGGGGCTTTAACCATTAAGCCTGAATTGCGTTTAGATGTTGACGATGAAGAAAGAAGATTTGCTGATTCTGATGGGGAATTAGAGAAATCTTTAGCTTCTTTCGTATTAGGAGCAATCTACTCTTTCTAATTAAAAGAATATTTATTTTATACAGAAGCCTCTTGCATTGCGAGAGGCTTTTTTTGTTATAGAAATTTAGAAAATTAAATAATTATATTTGTAGCGTATAATAATTGATATTTTTATTTATGTCCATATTATAATTTCGTAATAAGATTAGGAAGCATAATAAAAACAATTACTTGCATGGTATAATAAATTTTTAAGTTATAATTTGGATTTAACATTATTAAAATAATATAAAAGGTATAACTTGTTTAAGAAGACGGAATAACGTTTTGTGTTCTATAATAAGAAGTATTATAAATAAATTTGCATTGGAAGAAATACAATTAACCAGATTAAATAAGTATTTAAGTGAAGTTGGTTACTGTTCTCGTAGAGCGGCAGATAAACTTATTTTGGAAGAGCGTATAAAGATTAACGGTGTTTTACCTGTAATGGGACAAAAGGTAAGTTCTAAAGATGTTATTTATATAGACGGAAAACAAATACAAGATACAGACAAGGAACATGTGTATTTGGCTTTTAATAAACCAGTAGGGGTAGTATGTACTACAGATCTTAGAGATAAAGATAATATTATAGAGTATATAAACTATCCGCAGCGTATTTTTCCAATAGGACGTTTGGATAAACCTAGCGAAGGATTAATTTTGTTAACTAGCGACGGAGACGTAGTAAATAAAATATTACGCTCTAGATACAACCATGAAAAGGAATACATTGTAACGGTAGATAAATTGATTACTCCAGATTTTATAAAAAGAATGTCTAGTGGTATTCCAATTTTAGATACTGTTACCAAAAAATGTAATGTAGAAATAATAACTAAATTTACTTTTAGAATTGTGTTAACGCAAGGTTTAAATCGTCAAATTCGTAGAATGTGCGAATATTTAGGGTTTGAAGTAGTTAAACTTAAACGAGTTAGAGTAATGAATATTCAACTAGAAGACATTCCAGTAGGTAAATATAAATTATTAACACATAATAAAATTTACGAGCAATTAGATGTTTAAGTCGTTGATTAATAAGGTGTCTAATTATTTTTTTATTTGTATATTGCACCACTAAAAACACAATAAATGTTAAAATTGTGTATTTTATCGGTTTTTTCGATAGTTTTGACTATATTTGATTAATGAATTTAGTAATGTTATTTTTTTTTGGCACACTAATTGGAATCTTTATTACGAATTTTAATACAAGAATTATGAAAACAATTTTAACCTCAATCCTTGTTTTTTTAAGTTTAACCCAACTTATAGCTCAAGAAGAACTTTACTTTGTATCTGTTCCAACAACATTTATGCGAAGTGGACCTAAATCAAATTTTAATGTAATAGCCGAATTAAACAAAGGAGATCAAGTTCAACTAATGGACGATTCTTATGGAGATTGGTGGGCTGTCCAAGTTGGTGTAACTAATGGGTTTATGAAAAGTTCAGATTTAATTGCTATTACAGGCTCTGTTGTAGTAAAAGAAAAAGTTGTAGAAAAGATAGTAGAAGTTTCTGCGGGCGGATCCGATTCAAACCAGTATGAAGATTGGGACGAAACTGAGTACGAAACAGGAGAAACACCACAGTGCTTAAATATTGTTCCAGAGTTTGATTATAAAATGGATAATCATCTAAAAATAAAAAATGAAGGTTCTGAAACAGAAGCAGTAGTTAAATTGATAAAAATAGATAACCCTGATGGAGATGAGGTAACTTATAGAATTGCTTTTATTAAGGCTGGCGACAACCATGATATGAAGAATGTTCCCGCAGGGAAGTATTATTTGAAAATTGCCTACGGACAAGAATGGAAAGAAACAAGCTTAGGGGGTAGGTGTACTGGAAAGTTTACTAAAAATGCACAATACGAAAAAGGAGAAGATATTGTAGATTTTACTCCAATAAGAACCAGTGCAGGTACAGAGCTACCATCTTACGAATTATCTTTAGATGTTAATCATAATGGCTCTAATGGGTTAGATACCGATGATATCTCAGAAGACGAATTTAACGATTAACAACTGGTGCTGATTTTTGAGGATAAAATCATAAATAAAATTTTAAAGAAAAACGAGCTTTATAATAAGCTCGTTTTTTTGTTTTATAAAAATATTTGTTAATTAATTTAATCTCGCAGAAATGATTACTACAATTTTAATAATTGTTTTTAAACTAGGAATTATCTGTAATAAGGATTGTTTTAAAATTTTATTATTGAGATAGGATGTATAAATATAATGGTATTAAAACGAACATGATTCTGAGTAAGTGTATTTAGATTTATGCTTTTGAAGTAAAACAAAATGCGACAGTTTACTTTGAATTGTGTTAAGCCTAATAAGGAAAAATAATAGCTATTTTGTTAATGAGGAGGGCTAAAGATTTCTTTTATATAAACAGAAGGGTGATGTTTGTAGAAAGATAAAAAACAAATAGGTATATAATTATAAGGTGTGGTTTTTGAATGTCTATAAAAACACACCTTATAATTACTTAATAATTCATTAAGGGAATAGAAGATTAAATACTTCTAATTAAGAATTTGCTTCGTGTCTAGCTCTAGATAATAAGGTGTTCTTTAGAAGCATTGCTATAGTCATGGGACCTACACCACCTGGTACAGGAGTGATATAAGAAGATTTTGGAGCAACTTCTTCGAAGTCTACATCTCCTACTATTTTATATCCTCTAGTGGTATTCTCGTCGGGGACTCTAGTAATACCAACGTCAATAATTACCGCTCCTTCTTTAACCATATCAGCTTTTAAAAAATTAGGAACTCCAAGAGCTGAAATAATAATATCGGCTTCGTTAGTAATTTTGGATAAGTTTTTAGTTCTGCTATGGGTTAATGTTACAGTAGCGTCACCAGGAAACCCTTTTCTACTCATAAGAATACTCATTGGTTTACCCACTATATGGCTACGACCTATAACCACGCAATGTTTACCGGATGTTTCTACATTGTAACGTTCTAATAATTCAATAATACCGTATGGAGTAGCAGGAATAAAACTAGGCATATCTAGTGCCATTTTTCCGAAATTAGTAGGATGAAAACCATCTACATCTTTGTCTGGGTGCACAGCAAGAAGAATTTTCTCCTCGTTAATATGTTTAGGTAATGGTAGTTGTACTATAAAACCATCGATATCAGCGTTGTTATTTAATATTTCAATTTCAGCAAGTAAATCTTCTTCTGTAATATTAGCATCAAGTTTTACAAGAGTAGAATTAAAACCAATACGTTCGCAGGATTTTACTTTGCTATTAACATAGGTTAAACTAGCTCCATTTTCTCCTACTAATACGGCCGCTAAGTGGGGTACTTTTTTACCCTCAGCTTTCATAGTTGTTACTATTTCGGCAATTTCATTCTTAATGTCGTTGCTTACTTTTTTTCCATCTAAAATATTCATAGATTTTTTTTTAGCGTAATCCAGGCATTCCTTGCATCATTTGCATCATGCGTTTTCCTCCGTTTCCTTGCATCATTTTCATCATTTTTCCCATTTGGTTAAACTGTTTTAGGAGCTGGTTAACTTCTTGTACAGAAGTTCCAGAACCTTTTCCTAGACGTTTTTTTCTGCTAGCGTTAATAGATTGTGGATTTTTACGCTCGTAAGGGGTCATAGAATTTATAATGGCTTCAATGTGCTTAAAGGCATCATCATCAATGTCGATATCTTTTAGAGCTTTTCCCATACCGGGAATCATACCCATAAGATCTTTGATGTTCCCCATCTTTTTAATTTGTTGTATCTGACTTAAAAAATCGTCAAATCCAAACTGATCCTTAGCAATTTTTTTCTGAAGCTTTCTAGCTTCCTCTTCATCAAATTGCTCTTGAGCACGTTCTACAAGGGAAACGACATCTCCCATTCCTAATATCCTTTCGGCCATCCTAGAAGGATAAAACAAATCAATGGCTTCCATTTTTTCGCCAGTACCAATAAACTTTATAGGTTTATTTACTACAGATTTTATGGATAAAGCAGCACCACCTCTAGTATCACCATCTAATTTGGTTAAAATAACACCGTCAAAATTTAAAACGTCGTTAAATGCTTTAGCAGTATTTACAGCATCTTGTCCCGTCATGGAATCTACCACAAAAAGAGTTTCGGACGGCGTAATGGCTTGGTAGATGTTAGAAATTTCATCCATCATTTCTTGGTCTACGGCCAAACGTCCAGCAGTATCTATAATAACGACATTACATCCGTTGGTTTTAGCATGTGCTAAACCTGCTTTGGCAATAGCCACAGGATCAGAATTTCCTTTGTCGCTATATACTTCCACTCCAATTTGTTCTCCAACAATGTGTAGTTGGTCTACTGCAGCAGGACGATAGACATCACAAGCAACCAAAAGTGGTTTACGTGTTTTTTTGTTTTTTAAAAACTGAGCCAGCTTACCAGAAAAGGTGGTTTTACCAGAACCTTGTAAACCAGACATTAGAATTACAGAAGGGTTAGCAGATAAATTAATACCAGTTACATCGCCCCCCATTAAATCGGTAAGCTCGTCTTTAACCAATTTAACCATTAATTGGCCAGGCTTCAAACTTTTTAACACATCTTGTCCTAAAGCTTTCTCTTTTACACGAGCAGTAAAATCTTTAGCTATTTTATAGTTTACATCGGCATCAACCAAAGCACGTCTAACTTCTTTTAATGTTTCGGCAACATTAATTTCGGTAATTTGTCCATGTCCTTTTAAAACATGTAAGGCTTTGTCTAATTTGTCACTTAAATTATCAAACATAGGTTTTTGGTACTAGTATCGAATTGCAAATTTAATTATTTGTAATAAGGGATGCTAATCTTTTTGAGATTCTATACCTCTAAATTAAATAATAAATGTATTTGTTTTGAATTGTGGTTTTTTAAGTCGAAACTTAAGAAATAGGTTTAAATAAAAAAGTGAGGTAAAAACTTAATTTTACCTCACAAAATAAACTATATAATGTTTACTACTTTAAGTCGTTCAAAGTCCAATCGTATTCATAAAAAGAAACTTTAGATTTTTTATTTAAAGGTGTTTTTCGATATAAATTTAAGAAATCCACGTAGGAACCATATTGTTTAAAATCGGCAGCATACCATTCAAATATTTTAGAAATTTTAACTTTAGAATCGCTTACTTTAATAAAAGAAGGATTGTTAATGGCTTTAACAGTTTGTCTTTGTAACTGATTTTCTAATTTATTAGGCGTATAAGCTTCAGGAATTATTGGAGGACAACCTAAACCAGCGCAAACTAAAGCAAAATGGAACCTAGCCTCTTTTGAGAAATGAGCTCGTAATAATTTATTTTCGATATCATTTAAGCTTCTTTTTTGATTGGCAATTTTGTGTTTTACATCAAAAAAGCCATTAATTTTTAAAGGAGAAGAAACAGGATATTTTTCTGTAATTCCTTTAATTACTAATAAATTGTAAGCGTTTATGTAAAAAGCTTTATAGTTATTAGCCTTTGTTAAATTAGGTGAAGCTGTAGAAATAGTTGCTATTAGCTGATCTAATGTTCCAGGGTTGTTTTTTACAGCACTATAGTTTACTTTTCCATTAGATACATTTTGTTTAAAAAAAGCATCGGCTTTATTAAAAAAAGAATCTGGAACTTGTGCTAAAGAAATAAAGCTCGTAGCTATTGCAATTAAGAAAGATGTTAATTTTTTCATTATGTAATTTTAAGATTTTAAATTCTTTACAGTTAAGTCGGTGTAAAAGTTATAATACTTACATTAAGTACAAGGTAATTATCAATTAAGATTAGATATTTTGTTATAAATTTGATTCAGAATATACTTTTGAAGGATTGTATTTGTAATATGGCGCATAGTGTTTTTAAATATTTAGCATTAGGAGATAGTTATACCAAAGGCGAAGCGGTAGAAAGCACTAAAAGTTTCCCAGCTTTATTGTCTCGAAAAATAGAGAAGAAATTAGGGATATTAGTCGAAACCAAAATAATAGCTGTTACAGGTTGGCGGACAGATGAGTTAATTGATGCTATAACTAAAGAGTTTAAGAAGGCGAATAAAGAAGAAGTGTATGATTTTGTGACCTTATTAATTGGGGTAAATAATCAATATCAAAATAAAAACTTTAGTGTATTTAAAGAAGATTTTAAAGTTTTATTAAAAGAAACCACTAAACTGGTAGGGGGGGATAGGGATAAGGTGTTAATACTTTCTATTCCAGACTATGCATTTACTCCTTTAGGAAAAAAGAATGTTAAAATTTCTAAGGAAATTGATGTTTATAACAATTTTGCTAGTAAAACAGCAGAATTACATAAGATTAGCTTTTTAAATATAACCGATATTACACGCCAAGGAATAATAGACCCAGAATTGGTTGCTAAAGATAATCTTCATATTTCTGCAAAAGCATATAAGCAGATAGCGGAACGTATAAGCGAATTAAAATTTAAAGAGTAATTAAGATGAAATTTTAGCTGTTTAGTTTTTTATTAAAATTTAGAATTAATCGTTCCAATTGCCATCGTCCGTATATAGATTCGGCATTTTTAAAAGTTTGGTCTTTAGAAAGTTTTAAAAATTTCTTTTTGTCAAATTTAATTAAGTATTCTACAAAAGCACCAGCTACAGGGTACATAATACTTTCGGGATATTTATCTGGATTAAGCCAAAAAGTTTCAATATCAAAATCTACAGGATTAACCGAAATACGTCTTTTGTATTGCAAAACACCTTTTGCAGCATCCATTCTATTGTTTCCAGAAAGGTCAAAGTACACTCCAATACCTTCATTAATAAAACGGTTTCTAGTATTATTTTTATAGTACCAATAAGAGATGCTGTGGGCAATTTCGTGGCCTAAAGTTTGGGACATTTTATTGTGTGAAATACAATACTTAGGATTTGTAAATCCTAAAAACTTTTTAAGTTTTTTTTGAGCCACGCCTTTAGATTTCCATACAAAAAAGTCTATTCTTTTAGGTAGTGTTGCTTCGTAAAATTCATTAATAGTAAGGAAAGCCTCTATGCGTTCTTCAATATAATTATCTACATCATCAATACTTAAAATATCTTCGAAATGAAAAGAAAAATGTTCTGTTTTTACACTAATCCAATCGTTATACATTGGGTTATACCCGAAGAGCATAGATAGTTTTTGAAATTTGCGTTGTACTTCTTTGGTTCCTCTTACGTGAATTCCCTTATTGTAATAACGCATAGCTTTTTCTTTATTATCGATAGCATAGTAGGCTTCCATTATTTCTACGTAAGCAGCAGCATATTGCCATTCTATTTCAGCGTACTCGTTAGCTTTTATTAAATAAGGTAAGGCTTCTTCAAACTCGTTTAGTGCATTGTGAGCTTTTCCTATAAGAAGAAAAATATCGTAATCTCCTTGTTGTTCTTCTAAAATTTGATTTCCTAAAATAATAACTCTGTGGTAACGACTGTTTTCGAAAGCCGTTTCCATTTCAATTCTTTGAGAGAAAGAAGAAAAGAAACATAATGTAAAAATGAAAAAGAAATATAATTTTTTCATATATAATTTATTTTTTTAGAGCTTCAGATAGTACAATTCCACTAGAAGCGTTTGGCTGTGCAATAGCTAATAAGGCACAAATAGTTGGTGCAATATCTACAACAGATGTTTCTGTGTACGATTTTCCTACTGCAATTCCCTTGCCAAAAAATAATAGAGGAACATGGGTGTCATATACTTGTGGACTTCCATGTGTGGATCCTTTATTTGTATAAGTTATGGTGGCAGGGGTTAACACATAAGCTATATCGCCACTTAGGCGTTGGTGAAAACCATTTTGGACTAAGGGACCAATTTTATTATTAAAACTTTTTTGGATAAGTTGGCTTCTTGTAAATACATGTTGTATGTAGGGTTGTTTACTAATAAATTCTTGTAATTTGTTAGTAACTACCGAGCAGGGTAAATTAAGTTTCTCTAATTTATTGTAATTTAAAAATAGTTGATTGTTAGAGCTGTTTATAATTAGATTATTAGTGTTAAATGTAGTGTGAAGATAGGTGTTTATTTTCTCTATAAACACTTTGTAATTAAAGTAATGTCCAGGTATTTTGTGGTCTTTTAAAAATTGGGGGACATGTACAGCTCCGTGGTCGGCCGTTAGAAAAAGTGTGTATTCATTTTCACCAACCTCTTTATCTAGTACGTTTAAAAGTTTTTCTATTTCTAAATCTAATCTTAAATAAGTGTCTTCAATTTCTTTAGAATTTACGCCAAAGTTGTGTCCTATATAGTCGGTGCTAGAATAACTAATAGTAAGTATATCGGTATAAATGTCTTTTCCTAAGTTTTCTTCCTTTATGGCTTTAATGGCAAAATCAGTTACTAAAGAATTGCCAAAAGGCGATTGTTTTAGTATATCGTAATTGCCATTAAATTCTTTTAATTTTTTTAAGTTGTAAGGAAAAGTAGGGAGGGCTTTTTGAGAAAACCCTTTTTCGTAATTGTTGTTGTCGGGACCACTTTCGGAATAGGTGTTAATGGGTAAAAGAGTATTCCATGTTTTCAAATAAGTGTTTGCAGGTTGGGTTTTGTTGTAATTGGTTACCCATTTAGGAAACGAACTTCCGTAATAATCAGAAGAAACCCATTGGCCTTCATCCTTTCCTCGAAACCAGTATGCTCTATTAGCAGAATGACCCGCTGGAAGAATAGCACCTCTATCTTTAATGCTTATTCCTATAGTTTTACCTTTAAATTGTGTATCAATTCTATTAGAGTCGGCAAACGTTGTAGTTAATAATCTGCGAGGAGATCTTTTTTCTTGCTCGCTTACTGTGCCTATAGGATTTACTAAAGAATCACTAACGCAATATACTGATTTTTTTTCAAACTTATCGTACCAGTTATTTGCTATAATTCCATGGTATTGAGGTGTAGATCCAGTAAAAATAGAAGCATGCCCAGGACCTGTATAAGTTGGTATATAATTAAAATGATGATTTCGAAATTCAAACCCTTTATCCAAAAGCCTTTTAAAGCCACGATCTTTATATTTATTGAAAAACCTAGGGATATAGTCATACCGCATTTGATCTACTACAATTGCAATAAGCAACTTGGGTTTTTCGGCATAACTATTTGTTTGACAAAACGTGTATAAAGAATGTGTAAATAGTAAAATAAATATTCGAAAAGATACTTTCGTCATCGATATAATGCTTTATAAGCAAGTTAAGAAATATTCATTTCTTTAGAAAAATAACATGGTTTAATCTTGTGTGATTTAGGTGTTAATATTAAAAGGGAAAAATAAAGAGTGTTTTTTTTACAAATACGCTTTTTAAATGAATAAAAGTAATTATATTTGCAGTCCGAAACTCGAAAGAGATCTCGGGGTGTAGCGTAGCCCGGTCATCGCGCCTCGTTTGGGACGAGGAGGTCGCAGGTTCGAATCCTGCCACCCCGACAAAAACCACTTTTTAAGTGGTTTTTTTGTATTATCATTTATCGGGATGTAGCTTAGTCCGGTTAAAGTGCACGGCTGGGGGCCGTGAGATCGCTGGTTCGAATCCAGTCTTCCCGACAAAACAAAAAAGACATTCCTAATGGAATGTCTTTTTTGTTTGTGTTTTAGCAAATAGTTGTTACTTAAGAACTTCTATTTCAAAAAGTTTAGGCCAGTATTTTCCAGTAATATAAAGTTGTTTAGTATCTTTTTTATAAGCAATTCCATTAAGTACTTTGTCTCTGTCGTTATTATTTATGCCTACTTCTTTGCGAATACCTTTTAGGTTTATAATAGCCTCTATGGCTCCGTTTTCTGGGTTTATAATAGCAATACTGTCTTTTTGCCATGTGTTAGCATAAATTTTACCATCAATCCATTCCAGTTCATTGAATTTTGATTTTAATGCTTTATTTGTAGCAATTTGTATAAAACCTTCTTCTTTAAGTGTTATAGCATTAAGTTTCCAAATTTTAGTAGTACCATCACTTTTGTAAATTGTGTTTTTTCCATCATAGCACAATCCCCATCCTTGTTTGCTATTATTGTAAGCAAAAGTACCTAATTGTTTAAAAGTAGCTAAATCATAAGTAAACCCTAAATCGCCTTTCCAGGTAAGTTGATGGATTTTGTTTCCAACAATAGTAAGTCCTTCTGCAAAAAAAGTATTAGCTAAAATGTGTTTTTTAATAGTTTCTCCAGTTTGTAAATTTTTTTCTAATAATCTAGATTCCCCTGTTTTTCCAGCACTTTCGTAAAGTGATTCTCCTTTAAACTCTAACCCTTGAGTGTAATCGGAAGTTTGATGAGGGTAGCTTTTAATAATTTTATAATTATATATTTTAGGAACTACATTGTTTAAAATTGTAATTTTTGGATTTAAAAGTTGTACTTCAGTGTTGGAATAGATTTCTATTTTTAGGCTATGCTTCCCTAATAGTCTTTTTAATGAAGGAATAGAGACTTTGTTAGAGGTTGTTGTTGTGGTTTTTTTTTGAAATGTTATTAAAATAGAATCTATTTTTTGGTTGGATTCTTTAATTAATTCAAAGTCAATAGACTCTCCAATGTGGTAAGTTTGTGAAGAATTTTTAAAAGCAATACTCATTAACTTTTTTTCTTTGGAACAAGAAAAAATAAGAAAAGACAAGAGGGTGTATGTAAGTATATTAATAGATTTCATAGCTTGTAATTTTAAGGCGCAATATATTTATTTTAATAATGTTAAAAAAACCATTGAAAACAATACGTGAAAATTAAAAAAGCATTGTATATTTGTCCCTGGCAAGTCCTACACAACCAGCTCCTGTTGAACTCCCCCAGGGCGGGAACGCAGCAAGGGTAGATGGTCGTAGCGGTGTGATGTAGGTAGCTTGCCTTTTTTTTGTGCCTTTTTTTTGTGCCTTTTTTTATCTTCGCAGTACAAAATCTTATTATGCAACAATCAAAAAAAGTAGTGCTTATTACGGGAGGATCTTCTGGGATAGGTAAAGCTATAGGGGTGTATCTGTCTAATAAAGAGTATATTGTTTATGGTACTACTAGAAATACATCGAATTACACTCATTTTAATTTTTTTGAATTAATTGATTTAGATGTTACTAAGTCCAAAACTATTCAAAGTGCAATAAAAAAAATAATAAGTAAAGAAGGGAAGATAGATGTGTTAATTAATAATGCAGGAGTTGGGATTACGGGAGCTGTAGAGGAAATTCCTGACGAAGAAATTATAAAACATTTTGAAACTAATTACTTTGGGGCAATAAGAGTAATAAAAGAAGTATTGCCTTATATGCGTCAGCAGAAAAATGGGTTAATTATTAATGTAACTTCTATTGCGGGTTATATGGGGTTGCCTTATCGAGGAATTTATAGTGCCTCTAAAGCGGCTTTAGAAATTACAACCGAAGCTTTGCGAATGGAAGTTAAAGATTTTGGAGTTAAAATAACTAATATTGCACCAGGGGACTTTGCTACTAATATTGCTTCGGGACGTTACCACGCACCGTTAAAAAAAGATTCTCCATATAAAAAGCCTTACAAAAATACATTAGCGCTTATGGATAATCATGTAGATAGTGGGGGAAATCCTTCTATGGTTGGAATAGTTGTTGAAAAAATTATTAATACACCTAACCCAAAAATACATTATAAAGTAGGTGCTTTTATGCAGAAGTTTTCTGTTTTTTTAAAGCATATTTTGCCAGATAAAATTTACGAAAAATTACTTCTAAATCATTATAAGTTGTAATTTGCGAAACGTTGTTAAATAATAAAAATAAAAGAAAATGAAATTTTTTATTGATACCGCTAATCTTGATCAAATCAAAGAAGCACAAGACTTGGGAGTTTTAGATGGAGTAACTACTAATCCATCTTTAATGGCTAAAGAAGGAATTACAGGAGCACAAAATATTTTAGATCATTACAAGAAAATCTGTGAGATTGTAGAAGGAGATGTTTCTGCAGAAGTAATTGCTACAGATTACGAAGGTATGATTAAGCAGGGAGAGGAATTAGCAGCTTTAAACCCTCAAATTGTGGTAAAATTACCATTAATTAAAGATGGTATTAAAGCCTGTAAATACTTTACAGATAAAGGAATAAAAACGAATGTAACATTAGTTTTTTCGGTAGGGCAAGCAATATTAGCAGCTAAAGCAGGAGCTACTTACGTTTCTCCGTTTTTGGGTCGTTTAGACGACGTATCTACAGATGGTCTAAATTTAATTGACGAGATTAGATTAGTGTACGATAATTATGGTTTTACTACACAAATTTTAGCAGCTTCAGTACGTAATACAATGCATATTGTAAATTGTGCTAAATTAGGTTCTGATGTAATGACAGGGCCGTTAAGTGCTATTGAAGGTTTGTTAAAACACCCTTTAACAGATATTGGTTTGGAAAAGTTTTTAGCAGATTACGCTAAAGGGAATAACTAGACGTATTGGTTTATACTAAAAAAAGCTCTGTGTCAATTTGTTTTGATGCAGAGCTTTTTTTGTTTTTGAATAATTTAGCTTGTAAAAGTTAAAGCTATAAATACAGCGTAAAGGGCAGTAATAGCTAAACCTTTAGTTTTAGAAATAGTATTGGTTTTTGGCAATACAGCAACTAAGAGCAACAATACAGCAAATCCAATCATCCATAAAATATCGTTAGATAAAATTTCAGTACTTTCTACCTGTATAGGAGAAACAATAGCGGTAATTCCTAGTACAGAGCCAATATTAAAAATATTAGATCCAATAAGGTTTCCAATAGAAATAGATTTCTCTTGTTTAAGGGCAGCGATAACCGAAGCAGCTAGTTCGGGTACAGAAGTGCCTACGGCAACCATAGTTACAGCAATAATACGATCGCTTATGCCAATTTGTTTAGCTAAATCTACGGCTCCTTTTACTAATAATTCCGAGCCAAAGTATAAGGTAATACCACCAATTAATAACCACATTATAATTTTAAAAGCAGAAGCTGTAGCTAGCTTGTCATCTACTTCGTCACTAACTTCAATTACTTCTTTTTTAGACTTTGCTTGTGCTCTACGTATTAAAACAATTAAAAACAAAATAATAGCACCAAGCAATAAAAAACCTTCTGTAGTGTTAAGCAGTAAATCGTTTGCTAAAAAAAGATATAAAAGGATAGAAAAGATAGCCATACTTGGCCAATGTAAAATATAAAACTCTTTATCTATATCTAAAGAAGAAATTAAGGCAGTAATTCCAAGTACTAAACCAATATTAGCAATATTTGAACCTATTACATTTCCTAAAGAAATAGAAGCGTGCCCATCTAAAGCAGCTTGTAAACTTACTAATAGTTCTGGAGCAGAAGTGGCAAAAGAGACAACAGTAAGTCCAATAACCATTTTAGAAATGTTTAATTTGAAAGAAAGGGCAACAGAAGAACGCACCAAGAACTCTCCTCCAATTACTAATAATGCTAGTCCAATTATAATATAAAAAATACTCATTTATGCTTTTTTAGAAGAAGTAAAGATAAGCAATATTGAATTTGAAGAATTGTAACATTTTAGATAGTATTTCGTTTTGTAGATAATAATTAAATAAATCTATTTATGAAAAAAATAACATTAATATCATTTTGGATTTTAGTTAGTTTTACAACGGCATCTAATGCGCTTATTGCAGGTAAAACAGTCTATTGTTTTCAGCAAGCAGAAAATGTTACAGCTACAATAACAAAAAATACAACAGATAAACAATTAGAAGAGTTAAAAGAGTATTTTGAAACCTATGAAATACTGTTGGATGTGAGTGAGATAACCAGGAATAAGGGTAGCGAAATTACAGGGCTTAATCTTCAGATATCTAAAAAAAGTCAAAGTAGTTCTTATAATATGCATTCTAATACAGCGATTACCTCTTTAGAATTAGGTTATAAAGAAGGAAGTGTTTTTGTTGGAAAATTAAATACTTCATTCGATTTTGGAGAAGAAAATCCTTTAGCAAGTTTGCTTAATAGCCTGAAACAAAGAAAACCTCAATTAGATAGTTTGTTGTCTCAAAATGAATTTTCTTTTTCTTTTAATAATAATGATATTCGCGATTTTTTAGGCGATTCTTCTTTGGATTTAAATAAGTTGCAACAACAATTTTTTAGTCAATTTGTGAATCCAAATGGAGGTAAAGAATCAAATTCTCATCTGTTTCCTGTACCTAATAAGAGTACAAGCAAGAATTTGCCGAAATACAATTTTATTAATAGTGGAACAATTAACAAATTAATAGTTGTAGATGGTAAAGAGTCTTCTTTTGAGGAGTTAGATGCTTTAGCAAAAGCAGATAAATTAGCAGAGGTAGATAATTTAAAACCTAGTACAGCAATTAGTCTTTATGGAGAAAAAGCGAGCGATGGTGCAATTATTGCTACCACAAAAAAATAAACAAGCTTTTTTATTTGTGTGAAATTAAGTAGGAGTATCTGTATTAAAAAACAAAAAGCCTTATTTTTTTATATAAAAAAATAAGGCTTTTTGTTTTTTAATATGTTAAGATTATTTGTGCATAAAAGCTTGTTTAGCAAGTAGTTCTTCTTCTGTTTCAACAATATCATCGTCAGGTACACAACAATCTACAGGACATACTGCTGCACATTGAGGTTCTTCGTGAAAACCTTTGCATTCGGTACATTTGTCTGGAGCAATAAAGTAAAACTCATCACTTACAGGTTCTTGTGCTTCATCTGCGTTAACCTCTTTTCCTCCAGGCAATACTACATCACCTTCAAGATCAGTACCATCGCTATATCTCCAATCGTCTGCACCTTCATATATAGCAGTGTTAGGGCATTCAGGTTCGCAAGCACCACAGTTAATACACTCGTCTGTTATAATAATTGCCATAGCTTTTTTTATTCTAAATTTGTACAAAAATAATGCCATTAGAATTTATAAACAAATAGTAGATGACTTTAAATAGTAGAATTGAAGCTTTTTCGAAATTAGGGATTTTTTTAAGTCAATTTAAAGAAGAAAATAGTGTTCAGAAAGAGGAGGTGTTAGGTAACGATTTGTTTTTTGAACGTTTTTTAACAGCAATACATAATTCGCAACATAAAAACGGTTGGTTTTTGCCAGAGCAAGTGTTTTTTTCGGTAACCCAATGGTCGGAAGCTTTGCGTAAAAAATCATTACAAAATTGGTTAGAGCCATATAAATTTGAAGAAAAAGAAAGAAAAACGGTTGGAATAGTAATGGCAGGGAATATTCCTTTGGTAGGGTTCCACGATTTACTATCAATACTTATTACAGGGCACAAAGCTTTAGTTAAGTTATCTTCAGACGACGGTCAATTACTACCAATACTTTGTGAATATCTTATAACAATAGCCCCAGAATTCAAACCTTATATTGTGTTTACAAAAGGTAAGCTTGAGCATTTTGACGCTGTAATAGCTACAGGTAGTAATAATACAGCACGTTATTTCGAATATTATTTTAAGAACAAACCTAATATTATAAGAAAAAACAGAAATTCTGTAGCCGTGTTAACAGGGAAAGAAACTGCCGTAGAATTAGAAGCCTTAGGGGAGGATATTTTTAGATATTATGGGTTAGGCTGTAGAAATGTATCTAAGCTACTTGTGCCAAAGGGTTATAATTTTGATGCCTTTTATAAATCGATATTTAAATTTCAATACCTATTAAAACATGAAAAATACACTAATAACTATGATTATAACAAAGCGGTGTATTTAATGAGTAATTTTAAATTGTTAGATAATGGGTTTTTGATGTTAAAAGAAGATAAGAGTTATAGTTCTCCAATTTCCAGTGTGTTTTTTGAATACTACGAGGATTATAAAGATTTAGCATTGCTTTTTGAAGAAAAAGAAGAAGATTTACAATGTATTGTAAACTTTCCTAAAAGTTCAAAAAACGTAGATTTTGGAAAAACACAATGTCCTGGTTTACAAGATTATGCGGATAAAATAGACATTGTTGACTTTTTGTTGAAAATTTAATGTATAAATTTTGTAAAAAGGCTTGAAATAATAAAGATTATTAAGACCTTTGTTGCTTGTTTGTTACCAAATATTAATTGTACTTCGTACAGCTTATGGCACCTATAGGTGTTCAAATTAACATTTATGAAAAAACACAATTTTAGCGCAGGACCTTGCATTTTACCACAAGAAGTTTTTCAAAAAGCTTCTCAAGCAGTATTAGATTTTAATAACTCCGGTTTATCTATTTTAGAAATATCTCATAGAAGTAAAGACTTTGTAGATGTAATGGAGAACGCTAGAGAACTTGCACTAGAGTTATTAGATTTACAAGGAAAAGGATACAAGGCTTTATTTTTAAGTGGAGGAGCAAGCACTCAGTTTTTAATGGTGGCTTACAATCTATTAAAAGGTAAAGCAGGTTATGTAAATACAGGATCTTGGAGCCAAAAAGCAATAAAAGAAGCAAAGTTATTTGGAGATGTTGTTGAGGTAGCATCTTCAGAAGATGCTAATTTTAAATACATCCCTAAAGGATATAACATACCAGAAGGATTGGATTATTTACACATGACAAGTAATAATACCATTTTTGGTACTCAAATAAAGGATTTCCCAAAAACAGATGCACCTTTAATTTGCGACATGAGTAGCGATATTTTTTCTCGCGTACTCGATTTCTCTCAATTTGGATTAATATACGCTGGAGCTCAAAAAAATATGGGGCCAGCAGGGACAACTTTAGTTGTAATCCGAGAAGATATTCTAAAAGAAATTGGTCGTAAAATTCCATCAATGTTAGATTATAAAACGCATATAAGTAAAGGAGCAATGTTTAATACACCTCCAGTATATCCTATTTATGTGTCTATGTTAACTATGGAATGGTTAAAAGCAAAAGGAGGAGTTGCTGCTATAGAAGAAGAAAACGAAAAAAAGGCTAACTTAATTTACTCCGAAATTGATTTAAACCCATTGTTTGACGGTTTTGCAGCTACAGAAGACCGTTCTAAAATGAATGCTACCTTTAATTTGAATAATGGCGATTTGAAAGAAACTTTTGATGCAATGTTGAAAGAAGGAGGAATCAATGGAGCTAATGGACATAGAAGTGTAGGAGGGTATCGTGCAAGTATGTACAATGCCATGACTATCGAAAGCGTAGGAGCACTAGTAGATATTATGAGTGACTTAGAACGTAAAGCATAAATAAAGTATATCAGTTCCCGCCTATGCGGGAATTTGTTTTTTAAATAAACACACAGCATAAGCTGTATCAAATTAAATTCTCTCCAATGAAAGTTTTAGCAAACGACGGAATTTCACAAAGCGGAATAGATGCTTTAGAAAAGGCAGGCTTCGAAGTATTAACAACTACCGTTGCTCAAGATCAATTATTAAATTACATTAACGAAAATAATATTGTAGTGTTGTTGGTACGTAGTGCTACAACAGTACGAAAGGATATTATAGATAACTGTTCAGGATTAAAAATTATTGGTCGTGGAGGTGTAGGTATGGATAATATAGATGTGGAATACGCACGCGAAAAAGGCTTATCTGTAATTAACACTCCAGCAGCATCTTCAGGATCTGTAGCAGAGCTAGTATTTGCTCACTTATATGGAGGGGTACGCTTCTTATACGATGCTAATAGAAATATGCCTTTGGAAGGAGAGTCAAACTTTAAAGGCTTGAAAAAGGCTTACGCTAAAGGAGTAGAGTTAAAAGGAAAAACATTAGGGGTTATTGGTTTTGGTCGTATAGGACAAGCTACAGCACGTATAGCTTTAAGTATAGGGATGAAAGTAGTATATTTTGATCCGTTTACAGAAAAAGCAACGCTTGAAATTGGTTTTTTTGATGGACAAACTATTTCGTTTAATTTAACAAGTGTTTCTAAGGATGAAGTATTAAAACAAGCAGATTTTATTACATTGCATGTGCCAGCACAAAAAGAGTATGTAATAGGCAAAGCAGAATTTGCTTTAATGAAAGACGGTTCAGCAATTGTAAACGCTGCACGTGGAGGAGTAATTGATGAAGTTGCTTTAGTGGAAGCTTTAGATAGTGGAAAATTAGGTTTTGCAGCACTGGATACTTTTGAGAACGAACCTAAACCAGAAATTAAATTATTAATGCACCCTAAAATTTCTTTAACACCACATATTGGAGCAGCTACAGCAGAAGCTCAAGATCGTATAGGTGTAGAATTGGCAAGTCAAATAGCATCAATATTAAGCTAAAACATTAATAATAATTATAATAATATAAAAAAAGACCTCCTTTTAGAGGTCTTTTTTGTTTCCATACAAAATCGTTAGCACACATTCTTCACACAAAGAAATTGTATTAATTTCTTTAGCTAACGAGTAAAACTTTATATAAGAAAATTATACTAAATTTAACCGATAGTCAGAATAGCACGAAAAAAGAAGTAAAATTTAGATACATTGTTTATAGAAATATTTTTTTAAAACAATACCCTGAACACTATAAAATATACCGATGTAATCTAATGTAATACAATAAAATACGTGTGCTAATAAGGTAAAAAAACATAGGCTAATTAGTGTTTAATAGAAAGGTCTGTATCTATTTACAAAGTCGACAAATCTTTTGATTTAGGGTTATTAAAAGAAAACACAAAAGATTTGGCTTATGGCTAAACCGAAACGACAGTGCTTATCACCGATTATACATTTCTTATACTGAACATTAAATCTAAATTGTGTATATAACAAATACAGTTTGCGATAGAATTTGGAATAGATAACGAACAAGACAAACTTTCTTAAGGAGGATTTGAACTAAGGATATTAAATGGGTAAAATTATTTTATGTTTTAAGTAGGGTATTTTCTTTTTAAAAGGTATTAGTTAAAAGAAAGATTGTGGGGAAGTTTTATTATTTTTTAATATTTCTTTATGTGTCGTCCAATATATATAGCCAAGCATGTATAAATGCTGGTTTAATTTTAGAAAACGACTCTTCTGTAAATGTTTTAAATGAGTATGTGGTAACTAGAAATAGAAGAGACCAATCGGGTGCGATATGGGGAGTAGATACCGTAAATCTGAATATTCCTTTTGATTTTCGATTTCTAATTTTTTTAGGAAATAACAATGATGGAGCAGATGGAGTAGCCTTTGTGCTAAAATCAGAAACATCAATAAAATTTGGCAATAAGGGGTCGGGTTTAGGTTTCCAGGGAATTTTAAATTCTTTAGGAGTGGAGTTTGATACATATCAGAATAAAGATGATATAAATGACCCCATAGAGGATCATACTGCAATTGCAATTAATGGAAATACAAATCATAACAATGAACTAGAAACGCTCTTTGGACCAGTATTGTTACCTAATTTGGAGGATGGGCGGTTTCATAAAGTTCAGTTTATTTGGAATCCTAAACTTAATAACTTTAAGTATTTTTTTGATGATCGTTTTGTTGCAGAAATTAACGTAAACTTAAAATCTATTATAGGAAACGATAAAGCTATTTGGGGTTTTACAGGATCTACAGGATTGTTTTTTAACGAGCAGAAAATTTGTGTGCAAAAAACAATAGTTGATGATGATATAGATAATGATGGGATTACTAATTCTGTAGAGTGTAATGGTGTTCTTCCTTGTACTTTGGATACTGATAACGAATGGGTTACTAACGATTTAGACCTTGATAGTGATGGGGACGGCTGTTTTGATGTAGTGGAGGCAGGGTTTAATGATGAGGATGGAGATGGACTTTTAGGAGTTTCTCCAATTATAGAAAACTCTAGAGGCTTGGTGGTTGGTGCTGGCGGGTATATGCAGCCATTGGATTCTGATAAGAATGGAGTTTTCGATTTTTTGGAGAAAAGCGATTTTAGATTTGAAATTGATTATGATGCTAGAGAATTGATGTTTGAAGATGAAGAAACAGCTAGTGTTTCTTTTTCTTTCTCTGATGATATCAACCCAACGGTAATAAAAATAGATTTTTTTACGCTGCATATTTTATATCCTTATGCTTAAAATACTTAGCAACTCTGTCACTATTTAGAGTTAGCATCTTCATATGGTTATAAACATTTTCTTCAAGCTGTTTTTCGTTTTTAGGAGCAGGTTTTTCAGATAAAGCATATTTTAAATCACAGTTCAGGTATTCATCGGGGTTTTTCTCAGGAGAATAAGACGGTAAAAA
>CALLUJ010000071.1 GCA_938011245.1 uncultured Aquimarina sp.
TAATCGCTTCGACAATTTGTAATTATCAACCTTAGTTTTGTAAACCTTTAGTTCTTCTAGTGATTCTAATATTGGTGTATTTAATACTTGTCCCATATAGCTCAAAGATAATGAAATCATATTATATCCGAAATGGTATAAAATGTAAAGAATTGTAATTAATATTTAGAAATTAGAGTTGAGTGAAGAGATTTAAGTAATAATAATTTCCCGTGTTAAAAGAAAGAGAAAATCGAGACTAATTCTTCCTTTTCTTGTTTTGTATAATTACTATTAAATACCCCTTGCAATCCAGTAAATTTAATCTTACATTTGCAGCCCTGTTTTATGCAGGAAAAGGAATGTTTAATAAGTAAAATAAATTAGTGTGGACACATTAAGTTACAAAACAGTATCGGCTAATAAGGAATCCGCTAACAAAGAGTGGTTATTAGTTGACGCTGAAGGACAAACTTTAGGTCGCCTTTCTTCTAAAGTAGCAAAGCTATTAAGAGGAAAACACAAGCCTTGTTTTACCCCTCATGCAGATTGCGGAGATAACGTTGTTGTTATTAATGCAGAGAAGATTAAATTGAGTGGTAAGAAATGGAGTGAGAAAACTTACATCCGTCATACAGGCTATCCAGGTGGACAAAGAAGTCTAACAGCACAAGAATTATTCGACAAGGGGTCTGAACGTCTTGTAGAAAGGGCAGTAAAAGGAATGTTACCTAAAAACAAATTAGGAGCAGAGCTTTTTAGAAATTTAAAAGTGGTTAATGGTGCAGGTCATAAATATGATGCACAAAAGCCAAGAACTATTAACTTAAACGAATTTAAGTAATGGAAGTTATTCACAAAATCGGTCGTAGGAAGACCTCAGTGGCACGTATTTACTTATCAGAAGGAACAGGTAAAGTAACCGTGAACAAAAAAGATTTAGCGGATTATTTAACGACTGCTACTTTACAGTATAAAGTTAATCAACCTTTTATTTTAACAGAAAACGAAGAAAAATTCGACGTTAAAGTTAATGTGTATGGAGGAGGGATTACAGGACAAGCAGAAGCTATCCGATTAGCAATTTCTAGAGCTTTATGTGAGTTAGACCCAGAAAATCGATTAGCGCTTAAACCGGAAGGTCTTTTAACAAGAGATCCTCGTATGGTAGAACGTAAGAAATTCGGTCAAAAGAAAGCACGTAAGAAATTCCAATTCTCTAAACGTTAATTTTATATCCAATTCGTTTGGATGTGGTTTAAATTTAAAAAATCATGTTGTCGTTGTCTCAGAAATTATTCAGAGAGTTAGTTTAGCATCTAAACTTCGATTTTTGAAGTTGCTATATTACAAGTCAACGGAACGTAAACTATTACAAAAATGGCAAACAACATTGAAGTAAAAGAATTATTAGACGCAGGTGTACACTTTGGTCACCTAACGCGTCGTTGGGATCCAAATATGGCACCATATATCTATATGGAGCGCAATGGAATCCACATTATTAATTTGTATAAAACAGCTGCTAAAATTGACGAGTCTTGCGAGGCTTTGAAAAAAATTGCAGCTTCAGGTAGAAAAATTCTTTTTGTAGCTACTAAAAAGCAAGCAAAAGAAATTGTAGCAGAAAAAGCTGCTAAAGCAAACCAACCATTCATCACAGAAAGATGGCCAGGTGGTATGTTAACTAACTTTGTTACTATCCGTAAAGCAATCAAAAAGATGGCTACTATAGATAGAATGAAGAAAGACGGTACGTTTAATACCCTTTCGAAAAAAGAGCGTTTACAAGTAGATCGTTTGAGAGCTAAGTTAGATAAAAACTTAGGTTCAATAGTTGATATGACTCGTTTACCAGGTGCGTTATTTATTGTAGATATTACAAGAGAACACATTGCGGTAAAAGAAGCTCAGAAATTAAACATTCCTATTTTTGCAATGGTTGATACTAATTCTGACCCACGTCAGGTAGATTATATTATCCCTGCTAATGATGATGCTTCAAAGTCAATTGATAAAGTAATGACTTTTGTAAGTGATGCTATTATTGAAGGATTAAACGAACGTAAAGCAGTAAGAGAGAGTAAAGATAAAGAAGCAGAAGCGGCAAAAGCAGCTCCTGCACCAGCACCAGTTGCTGAATCTACTCCTGCTACAGAAGAACCAAAAGCAGAATAATACTGCAATAAGTTAAATTATATTAACTTTTTAAAGAGTTTTATAAGTCGCTGTGAGTATAATTATATTTACAGCGACTTCTTTATTAAAAATTAAAAATCTTAAAACATATAGTTATGTCTAAAATAAGTGCTGCAGATGTAGGTAAATTAAGAAAAACTACCGGAGCAGGTATGATGGATTGTAAAAAAGCCTTAGTGGAAGCTGAAGGAGATTTTGACAAAGCCATTGATATTCTTCGTAAAAAAGGTCAAAAAATTGCTGAAAAAAGAGCAGATAGAGATTCTAGTGAAGGAGCAGTAGTTTCAAAAATTAATACAGAATCTACCAGAGGAGTAGTATTGTCATTAAACTGTGAGACCGATTTTGTTGCTAAAAACGATACATATGTAACCATGGCTAATAAAATGGCTGATGTAGCATTAAATTATAATTCTAAAGAAGAATTTTTAGCCGCTGAGTTTGAAGGAGGTTTAACTGTACAGGAAAAACTAATAGAGCAAACTGGCGTAATAGGGGAGAAGATAGAAATTGGAGATTTTAAAGTATTAGAAGCTCCTTTCGTTGGATCTTATATTCATGGTAACAAAATTGGAGCTTTAGTAGGTTTAACTACACCAATAGAAGGATCAGCAGAATTAGCAAAGAGTGTGTCTATGCAAGTTGCTTCTATGGGAGCAACAACTTTATCTTATAAAGATTTCGATCCAGAATATGTAACTTCAGAAACAGAAGCACGTATTGCAGCTATCGAAAAAGATAATATAGAGTTAGGGCGTCTAGGAAAAACATTGAAAAATGTACCATTATTTATTTCTCGTTCTCAATTAACCGATGAAATCTTAGCTAAAGCCGAAGACAAAATCAAAGAAGAATTGAAAGCAGAAGGAAAGCCAGAGAAAATTTGGGATCGCATTCTTCCTGGAAAATTAGAGCGTTTTATTTCCGATAACACAACACTTGATAATGAGAAGTGTTTATTAGATCAAAACTTTATTATGGACGAATCTAAGAGTGTTGCAGAATATGTAGCTTCTAAAGGAGATGTAGCGGTAAAAAACTTTGTAAAAGTTTCTATAGCTTAATCAAAATTTAATTTATGAAGACGCATTCAGAAAATAAGGCTATTTCATAAAGATGCAACTTATAGAAAATCCAAGATTTGATAGATTCAGATCTTGGATTTTCATTTTTTTGGTCACTACTTTCCTAAAGTGCTCACTTTTTGAACTAACAAAGCATAGTAATCCCTTGTTTTTGATAATTTTTAAAATTTAAGCTGGCTATTTGTGCTTGGTTATGTTGTATCCTTCTGCCTATTTCTAGAGCATTAGCAGTATGAAAGTTAAAAAATATCCAAAGTATTTCGGTAGCTTTTGTTTTAGCTTTCATTTTTTTGAGGTGGTAATATTTTTTTCTTTACCAAAAATAGCCTCTAAACGAGTTGCTATTTCTTTGGATATAATAACTTTTAATTTCTTTTCTTTTTTGTAATTTTTAGTGATACTCCTATTTCAAAATACAATTATTGTTGTTCTAATACTGTTTTTATAGTGACTACTCTACGATAATAACCTACTGTAAAGCTATGCTTATAGCTTTTGTGAAGCTGACTTTTAAAGTTTAAAGCTTCTCTAATAAGTGTAATAAAGCTCTAGTTAGTAGCTTTTGCTTTTTGGTTGTTTTGAGACGCATTTTAAGCGCTTTTTCCATTTTAAATATTTGGAATGAAGCATTTTTGCTCCTGTAATTTCCCATAGTAATTTTTGAGAGGTAGGATAACGCAACTCACTTTCATAACAAGTGGCATTTTCTGTAATTTAATTCTTACTATCGATATAAGGATTCTTATGACCAAATAAGTCTTTTTATAATATAAGACCGTTGCAAAAGTTAATCAGATATTAGGTTAATTTATTTCAACGTCATTTTTTGATATTTTTAGAACTTATCTTTTCAATTGTAGGCGTTTTTTCATTAAATCGAGGGCTTTTCTGCTCTTGATTTCTATTA
>CALLUJ010000072.1 GCA_938011245.1 uncultured Aquimarina sp.
TAATCGCTTCGATGATTTGTAATTATCAACCTTAGTTTTGTAAACCTTTAGTTCTTCTAGTGATTCTAATATTGGTGTATTTAATACTTTTCCCATATAGCTCAAAGATAATGAAATCATATTATATCCGAAATGGTATCACTAGAAGCAAACCAAGTATTAGAATCATTATATAAAAAAACATCTTTAATTAATTTAATTGTTGTGATTTATCAAATTGAATTGCGTACCAGTCTATTTTTCTTGTACAAAACATAGTTATTGCAAGGATTAGAATTAAACCAATACTACCAATTAATAAAACATAATCTACAAGTTGAAGAATTACAAATACAAAGGCATATAAAGCTGTTAAAATTGAAAAAATCAATAGTGCTATCTTTCGTTCTTTAATAACACTTGATGCATACATTGTAATTATTGAAATTACAGCTACACTACCAATAAGGTATGCTTTATTAAAATCCAAATGTTCTGAAATAGATATTAATAAAATATAAAACACACAAAGTGCCAACCCTACTAAAATATACTGTAATGGATGTATTCTTTTTTTATTGAGTACTTCTGTTAAAAAGAATACTAAAAATGTTAATCCTAAAATTAGTAATGCATACTTAGCCGAACGTATAGCTTTTTGATAATCGTCTACTGGGAGTTTTAAATCTACTCCAAAAGCTGCTTCTCTTAATAAATTTGTATTCTCATCATCAAACCAAGATTGAGGAAAATTTCGATTGAGTTGTAATATGTTCCATGAGGACTTAAATCCTTTGTTGTTAACTTCTCTATAATCTGGTAAAAAATTCCCAAAAAAACTAGGCGAATTCCATGAGGATTCAATCTCTACATTGGTAGCTTTCCCTACAGGCACAAAAGATACTTGTTGACTACCTTGTAAATTTAAATCAAAATTAAAAGGAATAATTTTTCCTAGGTTTTCTTCTAAATTTTCCAGCTTAATAGTTATCCCCGAGCTTATAATTTTTTTGATTTTAGTCCCTGGAGTTACTCTTAATTTATCCTTTCCCCATTCTAACTGTAATTGATTTTTAATTCCTTTTAAATCGGAAATTCCAATAGTTATAAATGCTTTATCAAATTGTATCTCTTTAGCATTTGTAAACGAATCTACATTGGGAATATTAAAGGTTCCCTTATTTTTTATTAAAGACTCGTACACAACAATTTCATAAATTCCTCTTCGTAATTTTTTTGGAATTACTTTTCCATTGACATTATATTGATCTGGAAGCAAATGAAACCATTTAGTATATGGAATCATTTCTTTATCTATCTTTCTTTCATACACTACAGGAATAGTTAAAATAGGTCCATTTAATAATTGTTTTCCTGCCCATTTATTACTTACTTCTTTTATAGCCGAATGACGTTGTTCTTCCCGTTCTTGAATTACTGATTTTATCATTCCCATTGGAATCAGTAATATCAGAATGAGTATTACTGTGGTAATTACTTTAAATGTTACCGAATTTTTAAGTCGTTTCCCTAAAGTCATTTTTTCATTTTTAGCTTCCATATTATTAATACAAAGTACTTTGTATTTCAAAGTTAATTAGTAAAAAAAATTATTTTAACAGTTTCTCTATTGCTTGAATATGTAATTTGAATGCTTTTTTCCCTTTTTCTGTAGCATAATATGTCGTTTTAGGTTTTCTATTCTCAAAAGTTTTAGTGTAAGTAACATATTCGCTCTTTTCTAAAGATTTGATATGACTTGCCAAATTACCATCGGTAACTCCTAATAGCTCTTTGAATGTACTAAAGTCTACACTATCATTAACCATAAGGATAGACATTATTCCCAGCCTAACTTTATTTTCAAAAGCCTTATTTATATTTTCTATTATCGATTTCAAATTATTGGTGCTTAAGTTTCATTAGTATTCCATAGATAATATGAAGTACTCCAAATCCAATAGCCCATAGTAACAATCCATAACCCACAAACTGTACCCCTATTAATCCTAAAACACAATTTAAAATTCCTAAACCACGAATCTCCGAAAGTGTATATTTACTGGCATTAATTAATGCTAAACCATAAAAAACAAGTGTTAATGGTGCTATTAAAACATATATTCCTTTTAAGAGTAATAATATACATAACATCCCTCCTACTGCTAAGGGAATAAAAAGATTAATAAGTAATACTTTTGTTTGACTACTCCATATTTCTTGCCCTAATCTTTTGGATTTATTATACGTAAAAATAAAGCCTAAAACTAAAGACACCACTAATGTGATAGCTGCTGTTATAGTTAATTCCATAGTCAAGTCAACCAACAACTTTTGCATATCAACAGTTTTAGAATAAACTGCTAATTTAAAATCCACTAAATACTTTGCTATAAAAGAAGCTGTTAATGCCACAATCCCAATACTGATACCTGACCATCCGCTAAGAGAAATAAATTTTGAAGATTTATTCATCAAATCTTTTATCTCTTTTAAATCTTGAATATACTTTTGCTTACTCATAAAGTACTTTGAATTACAAAGCAAATATACAATTATATTTGAAATATCATAATTAGAGTTAAAGAAACAATAATAGGTCAAAAGTTTATATTTCTATTTTGTTTAACAAAATTTAAAATAAAGTTAAACAAAATAGAAGTACTTTTATGGCATGAAAACCTATAAACTTACTGGTACTATAAAACTTCCTATATCCATAGAAGAGGCTTGGGATTTTTTTTCAAACCCTAATAATCTAGGGAAAATTATGCCTACAGAAATGAATTTTCAAGTTATTGAAGGTGCGAGTTTACCTCTGTATGAAGGACAAATAATTCAATATACGGTTACTCCACTCCCATTACTTACAACTACTTGGATTTCGGAAATAAATCATATTAACAAGCCGCATTTTTTTGTAGATACTCAATTAGAAGGTCCTTATAAATTGTGGCATCATAAACATTTTTTAGAAACTACACCTACAGGGACTAAAATTACTGATATTGTACATTATCAAGTACCTTTTGGAATATTAGGAAGATTATTACACCCCATAATTATTAAGCCAAAATTAGACAAAATATTTAAGTATCGTAATCATCAAATAAATACGTTATTTTCAAAATAAAGAACTATGAAAAATATATTACTAATAGGCGGTTCCTATGGAATTGGTTCTGAAATAGCTAAAAATTTAATTTCAGAACATAACATCATTATTGCTTGCCGTTCTAATGAAAATATTCCTGATGGAATAACACATTTAATTTTTGATGTTACTACAGACCATATTACTAATTTAGACCTACCAGAAGTAATTGATGGTTTAGTATATTGCCCTGGTAGTATTAACCTGAAACCTTTTAGCATGCAAAAGCTAGAATCTTTTGAAGATGATTTAAAAATTAATTTTTTATCATTAGTTAAAATCTTAAAAGACCTACACCCTAAGTTAAAAGCATCCACACAAGCTAGTATAGTTGTATTTAGTACTGTCGCCGTAAAAGTTGGTATGCCTTTTCATACCAGTATTGCTGCAGCAAAGGGTGCATTAGAAGCATTTTCAAAATCGTTAGCTGCAGAATGGGCACCTACAATTAGAATTAATGTTATAGCTCCTTCTTTAACCAATACTCCTTTAGCAAAACGACTACTTGGAAACGACATTAAAAAAGAAAAAATGAACGAACGTCATCCCTTAAAACGTACAGGCGAAGCAAATGACATTGCTAACATGGCTTGCTTTTTACTCTCCGAGAAAGCTTCTTGGATGACAGGCCAAATTATTGGTGTTGATGGAGGTATGTCCACTTTAAATATAAATTAATGGAAATTAGTATTTTTTGGTTTAGGAGAGATTTACGTGTTACCGATAATACAGGTTTTTACCATGCATTAAGCGAAAATAGAAACGTACTTCCTATTTTTATTTTTGATACTACTATTTTGTCCAAACTTCCCAAAAATGATGCTCGAGTAAGTTTTATACACGAATCACTTCAAAACATAAAAAAAGTATTACAGCGTAAAAACCGGAACATTTCTATTTATAAAGGTTCTCCTAAAGCTGTTTTTGAAAAATTGATTAAAGAGCATACAATTAACAAAGTATATACTAATAGAGATTACGAGCCCTATGCATTAAACAGAGATTCTGAAATTAAAACGTTACTAGAATCCAAAAATATAGCGTTTAAAACGTACAAAGATCATGTATATTTCGAGAAGAATGAGATTGTAAAAGCTAATGGTAGTCCTTATTTAGTGTACACCCCATATAAAAACAAATGGAAAGAAATTTTTAAAACAACCTCTTTAGTTACTTTTAAATGCGAAAACTTCTTACAAAATATAATATCTAATTTTAATTTTACGTTTTTAAGCTTGGCTGATATTGGTTTTGCTCAATCAAAAACCACAGTCCTACCCTACACTGCCACTCCACAACTCATTGAAGACTACGAAGACACTCGTAATTTTCCTGCTCTTAAAAATGGAACTTCCAAAACAGCACCACATTTACGTTTTGGAACTGTTAGTATTAGAGATTTAATACAACGCGCAATTGCTCAAAAGAATGAAATATTTTGGTCGGAATTAATTTGGCGTGAATTTTTTATGCAAATCTTATGGCATTTTCCAGAAACACTACACAAAGCTTTTAAACCAAAATATGATCGTATTGAATGGCGTAACAACGAAGCCGATTTTAAACGTTGGAAAGATGGAACTACAGGATACCCCTTAGTAGATGCGGGTATGCGCGAATTGAATGAAACAGGATATATGCATAATCGAGTAAGGATGCTGGTAGGAAGTTTTTTATGTAAGCACCTACTAATAGATTGGAGATGGGGCGAAGCTTATTTTGCCGAAAAGTTATTAGATTACGAAATGTCTTCTAATGTAGGAAATTGGCAGTGGGTCGCAGGAACAGGTGTTGACGCTACTCCTTATTTTCGCATTTTTAATCCTACTACTCAAATTCAAAAATTTGATAAAAACCATATATATATTAGAAAATGGGTAAAAGACTTAGACGAGCTTACTTATCCTAGCCCCATAATAGATCATAAAATAGCTAGAGAACGCTGTCTTGAGACTTATAAAGAAGCCATAATATAAAAATTCTCTATGTGCTATCTTTTACCTCTGTATAAGATTCTATCTAATTCCTATTTTAATACAATTGATAGACAATTTATGCTGAAAAGTATATCTCACATAAACACTTAATAATTCTCGTGCTATCATAGATTATCTATCTCCTCTGTACAAAGCTAAAAGCAGTAAAACCTTCTATTTCTAACCATCCACAATTAACTAATACCATTTCTATTGTAATATGATTTTATTGAATAAATCGATATAATGATGATTGCTTACAATAGATTTAATCAAATTAGTATCCATCTCACAAACCATTTGATGTAACCAATTTTTTAAGAGTTCAATATTTTCAAAT
>CALLUJ010000073.1 GCA_938011245.1 uncultured Aquimarina sp.
ATGTTCATTTCTTGATTCAATCTGTTCCAAGTAAAAGTGTTAGTTCTTTAGTTAAAATGATAAAAAGTATAACAGCTCGTGAGATGTTCAAACTTCACCCAGAAGTTAAAAAGATACTTTGGGGAGGTTCATTTTGGTCAAATGGTTATTTTGTAAATACAATAAGCAAGTTTGGAGATGAAAATAGTATTTCTAAATATGTTCGAGATCAAGGATTAGAAAAAGAATATAGTATTCTGAACAGGTCAAAGCAATTAGCACTGTTTTAGGTCAGATACCCCGTATGCTTGCATCGGGGTAGTTCATTTGAAAAAATTGAAGCAAGGAACATCTAGTGGTGAAGATTGTGATTATAATAGAAATGGACTATGCGTTAATTTAAAGGTTAAATTAATTCGATTTAGTGATTAAGTATATATAGCGCACAAAATTACCTTTTAACCCATAACTTTATCACAAACGTATCGCTATAAATCCCAATTGTTTTTAATTTTGGAAATAAAAAATGCTTCAATTTTTTGCGCCATATAAGAAATTTGGAATCTTTTTATTAATCCTTTCAGCAATTATAATTTCTTTGATATACCAAGCCTTAAAGCCTAAGCGTGTACTTCCTATTTATCAGCCACATCAAGTTAATAATATGTTAGTAGACACTACAGTACAAGAAGTTAGAAAGTATCACAAAATTAAAAATTTTAAATTACTTAGTCATACAGGAGATTCGATAACTCAAGCCAAGTATCGTAATAAGATATATGTTGCCGATTTTTTCTTTACTACTTGCCAAACCATTTGTCCTAAAATGACTCAAAACATGGCACACTTACAAACCGCCTTAAAAGATAAAGAGCAAGTCCTATTGCTATCACATACAGTAATGCCTGAGATTGATACTTTAGAGCAATTACAACGTTATGCCAAGAAAAAAGGAGTCAATTCTAAAAAATGGCTCTTAGCAACAGGAAGTAAAAAACATTTGTATGATTTAGCACGAAAATCTTACTTAGTAGCAAAGGATAATCCTTTATCTCCAAATGCAATGATACATACCGAAAATTTTACTTTGGTAGATAAAAAGGGAAGAATACGTGGGTATTACGATGGTACAAACAAAGAAGCTATGCAAGAATTATTAACAGATATTGATTTATTGTTAGAAGATTAAATGTTTATTGCTACAGTACAGACGATTAATACTAAGCAGAGGAATATGCTAAAAGAATCATATTGCCGTCAAAAGTTTATTTTTAATCAATCTTATAAAATTTAAAATAATAAATACGATTTGACTATTGAGAATTAATTCTCAATAGTCAAATCGTATTTATTGTAGAAGTTAAGTTTAAAATTATACTCCAGATAAATCAGGGTTAAAAGTAGAAGCATCTTCATAATTCCAAGTTGCATCACTAAAATTAGTGGTCTCAATCCAATGTTTAGTTTCAAAAATCCAATACCTCCCAGTATTTGTAGTTTTTTTAAGATCATTTTCTTCTTGCTGATCAAACAAAAGGCTTGCTTTACCCGATAACTGTAACACTTTATTTGCTTTAAAGTTAAAAAACAATAAACCAGCATTAGAGTTTTCTACAAAATTACCCAATGTATTATACATGCTATTGCCTGTATAATCTGGAATTTTTAAAAGTCCATTAGGAAGTATTTCTATAAAACCATAATTTCCTCCTCGATGAGAAGCGTCCATTTTTCCATCTTTACCTTGGCTTCCCACAAAAAGTGTATCGGTGTTATTAATCCAAAATTCATGTTTTTTAGTTAACACTTCACCTTTAGTTATTTCTGTTTGAAGTGCTATTCGTTCTTTAGGAAGTTGTAATACTCTTCGTTGGATGTATTTAGGACAATTGGGGTAAGCTTCGTTTACCTCTAAACTAATGCGCCCTTCTTTTAAGGTAGCCTTCCCATTTATACGAAACCTTCTTCTAGAGCCTAATTCTATAAAAATACTCCCTACTTTTGTGGGTGTTTTTATATTTTCGAATAGTACATCTTCTTTAGAAGTACGAAGTTTTTCGATACTTAAAATTAACTTCTCGGGACCTGCTATTTTAGCAAAACCAAAATTGTTAATTAACATAGATACCCAAATATTGCCGTTAGCATCGGTAGTACTAATTACTACCATAGGCTGATTTTGTATAAAGGCAATAGCACCAGGAACAATATTATTTTTAACAGCCTTTTCTACTTGTGCAGCCATTTTTTGTTCTCCAAACCGCTTTTGAAGCAGTTGCTCTCCTTGGTTGTAAATTGTATTGCTCATAGTATTCGAGTTCTATAAAAGTATTATCAAAAAACAGATTCCGCTATTAGTTTATTAAACAACGTTTCTAAAAAGAGGATTAAAAAACAAGAACCGAATATCCGTCTTTTTGTAATTGTACTAAACTAGGAAGTCCTGCTGTTCCAGGTACAGGATTATTAGATATTAAATCTAATCCAGATGGATTAGCTCCGTATAATTGAGAACAAGCTGCAGATACTCCTGTTATTTTATCTTCAATCTCTTTATAAATTTTATGCCCTATGTGATCTTCTTTTTGAAGATATTCTGGCCACCTTGTTCCTGGACCTGTAAAAATAATTTGTACATCCTCATTCGCAACCTTAAAGTCGTAAGCCGCAGCCATAGCGTTTAATAAACGTCCTAAAGATTCTTCTGCACCAGATTTTGGATCTGAAATAATTACAATTGCTGTTTTACTCATAATTTTTTTTTACTACCAAAATTATTTGGTAAGATTAATATTTCAATTTTTAACAACTCTATATTCTTTTCTAATATTAGTAAGTACTTCCTTAAAGTAAGAAGTACTACCCATAGATTTCCCTAAAATAAGAGAGCCTTGCAGATGTATAAATATTGCATTAGCCTTTTTAGTGGCTTCTACTTTAGTTAAACCCAATTCTTCTCCTACGGCAGTAAAACCGTCAATCCATTTTTGAACCCCTTTTTTAATTTCAGAATGAAATAAACTAATATCAGAATCCAGGGATAACGATCTAAAAAGGCAGGTAGCTTCTCCGCCTTCATAAAAAGTGTTAATATTACCCAACACAATATCTAATCTTTCGGGTAATGATATAGCGGTATTAGTTAGTATTTTATAAACCAGATTCTCGATAGACTTATTTACATAGCTCAAAACAGTAAAGGCTATTTCTTTTTTCCCTTTAGGAAATCTATGGTATAAACTTGCTTTTTGTAATCCAGAAGATTTTGCCAAATCTGCTAAACTAGCTCCTTCATATCCCTTAGAACGAAACACCATTAATAAATGATTAATCAATTCTTTATCTTGAACTTTTTGAGGTCTCATAAGTCAAATTTACATAAATCTAGTTTTTTACCAATCGTTCGGTTAAAAATTATAGTATTATTAACAATCAAGTTGTTTTTAGGATAAAAATTAAAAACGATTATTCAAATTTGTAGCAAGTAGTAGTACATATTCCATTAAAGGTTTTAGTACTTTTGAAATGTTATTTAAAGCCTTTTATTATTTCTAGTATTTATATCCATATTCCTTTTTGTAAAAAAGCTTGTCATTATTGCGATTTTCATTTTTCAACATTACTTACTAAAAAATCAGATATCGTTAATGCACTATGTACTGAAATAAAAATTCGGAAGATAGAACTCGAAGGACAGGAGGTAGAACATATTTATTTTGGAGGAGGAACTCCATCGGTATGCACAGTTAAAGAAATTGAACAACTATTAGATACTGTATATGCTAATTTTAAGGTGTCTAAAACTCCTGAAATTACTTTGGAAGCAAATCCAGATGATTTAACGGAAGAAAAAATTAAAGATTTAGCAACAACTAAAATTAATAGATTAAGCATTGGTGTACAATCTTTTTTTGAGCGTGATTTACAATTAATGAATCGTGCACACAATGTCTCCGAAGCTTTAAAAAGTATTAAAACGGCTAAGTCTTATTTTAATAATATTTCTATTGATCTTATTTATGGAGTTCCTGGTTTGAGTAATAAAGAATGGGTTCAAAATTTACAATATGCTATAAATTTGAATATTCCTCATATTTCGTGTTATGCCCTTACGGTAGAAAAGAATACAGCTTTAGAGCGTTTTATACAAAAAGGTAACATATCGCCTATTAGCGATAGTCAATCTTCAGAACAATATCATATTTTGGTAGAGACTCTTGAAAAAGTAGGATATATTAATTACGAGTTTTCGAATTTTGGAAAGGAAGGTTTTTTTAGCCGTAATAATACAGCATATTGGCAACGTAAAAACTATATAGGAATAGGACCTTCTGCACATTCTTTTAATGGAAAAGAGCGAAGTTGGAATATTAGAAATAATGCTTTGTATGTAAAAAGTATTGTTGCAGGGAAGCGTCCTTTTGAAAGCGAGGAGCTTAGTATTTCAGATCAGTTTAACGAATATGTAATGACAGGCTTACGAACCATTTGGGGTATTTCCGTTTCTAAAATTGAAGTCGATTTTGGTATTCCTTACGTTTCGCATATAGAAAAACGTATTTCTAAATATATTTCTGAAGGCTTAATGTTCAAAAAAGGGCATCAATATCATCTTACTAGAAAAGGAAAGTTTTTAGGGGACGGTATTGCTAGCGATTTATTTTATATAGATTAAGGTGTTCAAACGAATTCTACCGCTGTCTTTTTTTGTAAACGAAAAGGGTTTAATATCTTTAAATTATGGAATTACTATTTATTGGTCTAGCTATTGGTACTATTTTGGCTTATGCTATTTTTTCACGCTTTCAGCGGGTAAATAAAAAGAAAAAGGTGGCCTCTCAAGCTGTAGTATTGAAAGATAAAATTAGAAAAGTGTGTAAACTTATTTCTGTTGAAGGAGATTTTGCAGAGATTTATCATTACGAGAGCGTTCGCGAAAAATTTTTTGATATTCTTTTAGGGAAAAAGAAGGCCTTAATCCTTATTGATGCGAAAGCGCATGTAGGTTTTAACCTGTCAAAAATTAAAATTGAAACGAATGAAAAGAATAAAATATTAATTCTTACCCGTTTTCCTCAACCAGAACTCCTAACTATAGAAACCGATTTTAAATATTATGATAAAAAGGAAGGTTGGTTAAACCCTTTTAGCTCTAAAGAACTTACCGATATAAATAAAGAAGCCAAGCAATACATTATTAGTAAAATTCCGCAAAGTGGATTAATTTCCGAAGCTCGAAAAGAGGCTCTTAATACGATTCTTTTAGTAGAAAGTTTAGCACAAGCTATTGGTTGGAAAATTGATTATTCTGCTTTAGAATTAAACGATAGTGTAGAAGCATCGAAAGAGCCTATTCAAATTCTTATAGATTAAATTATGGATATCGAATTTTTCAGAAATTATTGTTTGTCAAAAAAGGAAGTAACAGAATCCTTTCCTTTCGACGGATCTATATTGGCTTTTAAAGTGTTTTGACCCCTATAAAACAAGAGTAATCTTTTAAATTTCGATTCTTATTTACGCTGTTAATTTTTCCATAGGAGTAATACGTCCTAAGAGTCCATGGAGTCTTTCGTTATTATAAAACTTTACATATCGTTTTAATATCTGTTCTATCTCTCTAAAATGGCGATACTCAAACCCTTGGATTTAATATTTGCTAACGTTAAATATATGATATTATAGCTATTCCGAGAGGTAGCTATAAATTATATATCTTGATACAAAATGTTATTTATTCTTTAATATATATTTTATTGAATTGGATTTATTAGCTTTAATATAATAATCGTTTTTGTCATAAACTCTAATAGTCTCAATAAATAAAGTATCTGTAATTTCTGAATTACAATACTTAAGCATATCAAAAATTATAATATAGTTATCCTTTGAATAATATAAGTCTTTATGTGGTAAAGCTTCCTCAAACCAGTTGTTAGTTTTTAGTAGTATAAATTTATCATCAATAAATAGATTTATATCAGTTTCACAGTTCAAAGGCTTTATAATAGTTTCAGATATATTATTAATTTTTGTAATCTTACAAATAACTTTTTTTTTGAATAAAATTGTGCTTTCATTTTTGTACTCAATAGCAGAATTAAAAATTCTATTTAAGTTTATAGAATCTTTTTGAGTTGTCGTTTTTATAAAATTATTTGAAATATTTTCTTGCTCTTTCTTTTTAGAACAAGAAAATGATATTAAAATTAAAATTAAAGTTATAATTTTCATAATTTAATTATTAATTGGCCATGCCAAATGCACGTGAGATTGATTTTTATCACCACACACCACTTGTCTTGGACCTCTTTCACAAATACCATTTACATTTTCAATTTGTTCAGCGGCTTTATTCAGTAAAATCCATTTTAGACTTGTTTTAGGATTAATTATTCCAATGTCCATTGCATGTCCAATTGTGTGATTGCTATTAATAAGGACACTACCTACAGCTCTATTTCTTTGAGGATTTCTATAGCAACTATTAAATGTCAAACCATCTGTAGATATGTTATTTTGAGAGCATAAACTTTGATAATTACCTTGTAGTTCATCCCATATTTCAGAAAATCTATTGTTTGCTCTTGTAGCAATACAGTTATAATTTCCTGTATTCCATCCATCATTCTCAAAAAATACTTCTTCTCTAGTTGGTTTCCAAGTAATATTATAATCAATATATTCTTGTCTTAAAATATCTTTTTCATCTTGCTCTAATTCAAACACTGTTTTTAACCCTAAAATAGTTGCCGTAACAAGATATTTGATTGCCTCATTTGGATTTCTAGAACCACTGGTAGGTCTATTTATTGGACTTGGATTAAATTCTAAGACTTCATCATTAATTTCAGATTTAGGGTTGCCGTCATTTTCAGTTACTCCTTTAACTTCCCAAACAATATCATCAAATGAATATCCATCATTTTCTAAATTACATCCATTTAATTGATTAAATTTTATTCGTATTTCATCAGTTGAAACAAACGTATCTGCTAAATTCTCGGAATTAGTGTTTACAATCTGATTGTTTTCTGCATCTATGCGCTGTAATTCATATTCAAATTCTTTTTTACTAAAAATTAATAAAATATCAGGATCCTCTAGTTCTATTGTTTTTAATAAAATTCCATCACTTTCAGTATGAATTTCAATATCATATTTACCAATTTCTAAAGCGAATTCAGTTAAGTCTTTATTGTTATTTTCAACGTTTGTGCTAAAACCTTCATTGGAAACACAATTTGTAATTGTTAAGCCAGTAACATTATCATAGACATCAATAATAATTTCATCATCAATTACGTCAGGTAATTCAAAATGAAGTATTTGATCTGGAAAATCTCTTAAAGTTATAGTGCCCATAATTATTGTTTTTGTTTTATTGCTTTTAATTTAATCCTTGTGGTTTTTGAAGACAAAATTATGTTAGTAATAATATCGTCTTTCATCCATTTCCCATTGTATTCAAAATCAATTGATTTATTATCCAGATTTATTTCTACGACTTTTCCTTCGGCGTTCTCAGAATTAATGACAAGGTAAATTTCTTGATTTTTCTTTATTTTATTTTTTTGAATAGAATTTCCTTCTAAATCCTCTATATGATAATTTAATAGTTGAGGTTCGCTATCATCAGTATTACTTACTGGAGCGGCTTGTTTTTCAAAAGGGTTATTCGGATTCCAGTTGGTGGCAAATTCTACATCGTCTCTTTTTACAATACCTGCATTAAATTGTACCTTTGTAGTCAGAGGTTTTTTACTAACAGCATCAAAGGTTTCGTTAAAATTTACGATATAAGTGTTGGCAAATTCGTAGTCATAAAATTTTTGAAACCCATCGCGCCTATAAAATCTAACATAACCTTTAACCGTTTTTCTATTGGAAAAAGCT
>CALLUJ010000074.1 GCA_938011245.1 uncultured Aquimarina sp.
TTGCTTTATGGACACGCAAGGCTGTAAAGGAATTAGTTGCACGAGAATTTGGTATAAACCTAGCAATAAATACAATGGGGGATTATCTTCGCTCTTGGGGGTTTAGTCCCCAAAAACCAAAGAAGCAAGCTTACGAACAATATCCAGCCATAAAAAACGAGCTAAAGATGAAAATGCAGAAATACAATGGGGTGATGAAACAGGATTAAGAAACAAGAATCAACATGGACGTTCTTATGCACCCAAAGGCAAAACACCTGTAAAGAAAACTATGTCTAAGCGTTTTTCTATATTAACTCAACGGCAATAAAAATAGATTTTTTACGCTACGTATTTTATATCCTTATGCTTAAAATATTTAGCAACTCTGTCACTATTTAGAGTTAGCTTCTTCATATGGTTAATAACCTATCGAATAGCCTTTCTCCAAAATATATTTTATTGAATTTATAATCGAATCCGTTTAAATATAATAGGAGGTATTTTCTTTTAATCTTATAAAAGTTATCTAATAAATTTCGTTTAGCATTGCTAATAGTAATATGAACCCATTTCAAAATCTCTTTAGTCGTTTGTTTACCTAGTTTTTCAGTAATATGCAACTCTACAAAATCTGCAATATCAATATAGGATATGTTTTTATCTGTAAAAGCTCTTTTTTGAAGATAAGATATTAAGTTGACAGTCTGCCTATTATCATTATCGTAAATGGAGTAAGTAAGGAGCTTGGAAATCTTGCTAGATACAATTTTGCTAACCAAACGCAAATTAAGTTTAGATTTATCTAGTAGTGATTTAGATGACAGTCTCACCAGCGCATTAGGCAGAGGATAACAAGTTGGATATCAATAAGCGCAATAGTTCTAGGACAATGACTATTATTTTGATTAAAAATTATATAAAGAGCGCTATAGTATTGAGAGAATTAATGCTTGGATGGATAGCTATAGAAGTTTATTAAACCAATTTGATACGGGACTAACCATTTGGTTAGTAGTTAATTATACATATTTTATTGCTATAGATTTCAAAAAAATTAAAAAAAAATTTAAACCACTTATATTACCAATATTCCAAAAAAATATCACTGAAATAAAATTATGATAATAGTATCTTAAAATAGACTTAAAATATTGCCATATCAATAATTAAAACAAAAAATAAAAAACTCGTAATCAGACACTTAAATAGGGAATACTCTACTTTAAATGTTGCTTATTCAAAAACAATGAACAACATGTTAAACGAAGCCCTAAACAAATCGTTAGAAGAATTAAGAGATGTTACAAAAGAAAACTTTTCTCATAAGCTTTCTAATCTTCTTGAACTGGAAAGAAAAATTGAACACAAAGAAAGAGAACGCTATAGTGATGCAGTACTAGCCGATTTAATTTATCAATTTGAAGATCCCAATAAAAGTTTTACTTCTGAACAAATTAATACTATGCATAAGGAAGTTAATCAATTAAATGATTCTATAATTAATGCTCCTCCTTTAAGTTTGGACGAACTGCAACAACGCATTATATCCAAAATGGATAGAAGACAAAAGCTATGGTTAGATAGAGCTTACCGTACTTATGGTTCTATTGTTGGTCCTAATATTGTAATAAACACTCAAACTGCTTTCTCCAATACTAATGGCAGTATGACTAATGATTTGAGTAGCCAAGCTATAACTATTGCTGCAAGCACTATAGCCGCACTAGCCAGTGGAGGAATAATTAGACAAGCTGCAACAAGAATTGGAATACCCTTAGCTAAAATTGGAAAAAAAATTAAAAAAGACCAAACAAGTCAATCCAATTTATTGAATACTGATACTCCAAAAAAATCGGAAACACCTTCTAAAAACTCTTTTAAAGAAATTATAAAAAGTGAATTTTCTAATAACGACATACACAAAATAGCTACTGAAAGAGCTGTAGAAGTTGATTTTAGAAAGCGTGCTGCTAAAGTTACTCTAGAAAAGGCAGACAAATATATTACCGAAAATAATATAGATGTTTTTAGTTCAACAGCTAAAGAAATTAAAACTACAGCACAACAACTATCTGAAACAATAATAAACGCTCCTTTACCAAATGCACTTGAACTATTAAAAATTAATGACGAGAAGGAAAAACAACGAAAAAAAATATGGGGAGAACGTGGATACAGGATTTACGGTGCTGCTTTAGGTGGGCTTGCCATAGCAGGAGCTACTGCCTCTATAGCTACAGGTGCTGTAGTTGGAGCATGGCCTGTTGCCGCAGTAATAGGAGGTGCTGTTGTTGGGGGAACAGCTTTGAGCTTTGTAAGTGGAGCTGCTTTTAAAAAAGCTGGATTAAAAGGAGTTAAAGTAGAAAAAGCTGCTAAAAGAATACACAAACTTAGACAAGAACGAAAGCCTAAACCAAGAGCATCTAATAAAAATATAAAATCAAAGTTTTATAAAGATATTGAAACACCTTCGAAAAACACCTCTAGAAAATTTTTAACTGAATTAAAAACTGCTATAAGAGAAGAATTTGGAAAAAATGATCTTTCAAGAGTTTTGAGTTTAGAAAATCGACAACAAAAAAACTCTAAAGAAATTGCTATCCAATATTTAAATGAAGTAGATAAAAAAATTGATTCTTTAGACATTTCAAGTCTAGAAAAAAATAAAATGAAAGATGCTGCTAAAGTTAAAGCCATAGAAATGCTAAAGTCTCCGGCTGCGCATCAGGTTTTAAAAAATTCTATACAAAAAATGAAGCATCAAAAATTGAATCAATATTTTCTTCATCAATTAGGTTATGGTCCCGCAGCAGGATCTGCAGTAGGAGCTATACTAACTCAGACAGCTCTAGCTTCTACACCTGTTGTTGGTCAAATTGCTGCCGCTGCCGCTGCTGCAACCGTTGTTGGCTTAGGTGCTGCAGAAGTATTTAGAAACGTTTCTGAAAACATATACATCCCTGCAAAAAAAGTAACCAAAAGAATGGCTACTGTTGTTAAGGAAGAGAAAAAGGGTAATCCTAAACAAAAAAATGCTGCAAAAAATACCGCTAACGAAAATGAAATTTTTATTTCAAAAAAAATAGAAGAGTTAAAACAACCTAATCAATTTTTACAATCTTTAAAAGATGATTTAAAACAGCTTAACGAAGGTAAACAAATAAAAGAGGCAACTAACCCTACCTTAGAGTTTGAAAAAAGTAATATTGAAAAAAAAGCTGCTTATAAAAAGTTACAATCAGAAAGCCTTTTTGATACTGTAGTGATGCATGAACTATTAAAAAAAGAAATTAAAACTACAAAAAACACCAAAGAAGTATTTAAAGCATCTATTACTGGGTTTAAAAAATCTCTTTTAGAATTTTCAAATAAACCAGAAAATAACATCAAATTAGAATTTGATAACGAAATCCAAAACAGAAAGGATTTAATAAATGCTATTTCTGATCAGTTTAACAGCAAGGTTTCCAAACTAACAATTGGCGTAGATAATTCTAAATACGAATCCTTAAAAAAAACACATGAAGCTTCTATTAAGGAGGTGTTACAGCAACCTTTTCCGAGCAGAGAAGAATTATTTGCTAGAAACAAGGATCGCAAAAGTAGAAGATGGAAACACTCCCGACAAGTTGCTTATTGGAAATTGGGATTTCCTATTGGTGGTGCTAGTGCATCCATTATTAATACTGCTTCCAATATTCCTGGGTATGCTACTCCCGTAATTGGAATTCCTATATCTTTTATTGCTTCAGAAATTATAGAAAAAACAGGTAAAAACATTGTTATACCCTCAAAAAAAGTTTTCACAAAAACATTACATTCTAGTATAGAAGCTCAAAAAAACAAAACTCAGAAACGCAATGGTTTAAACCTAGCTCAACTTATACAGGAATCTTCTATTGAACTAAAGAATCAACAAACTAAATTACCTACCTCTTCTAATTTAAACACAAATTTAGAGGTTACACCCACTACAATACCCACTGCATCTACAGGCAACAACCTAAACGAGTCACTTCAAAATATTTCTAAGGAATTCAAAAAAGCTGTTAAAGAAGAGTTTTCTTCTAAGCTTGAACACAAAATAGCTATAGAGCGTGGAAAAATTGCAAAAGAAAAACAACAACTCGTCGAAGGCATTCAAAAATATACCGATATACAAACAAAAGAGCTTGATTCTATTTTATCGGCATCCGAAATACAAACTTTAAAAAGCACTGCTAACGCAGAAATTAAAAAAGTAACAGACAGTAAACCTCTGGATATTCCTGAACTTTTCGAAAAACAACTGGAAAGAAGAGTAGATCGTCAAGAGTTTTGGTTGGATGCTGGTATTGGTATACAAGGAGCTGTTACTGCTGGACAAATTGTAAACAACTCCTACGGTCCTGTAGAATCGGGAAGAGATATTGCTGCCACAAATACTTTGAGTATACCTGCTGGATTACTTTTAGGCTCTGCAGAAAGAACTCTTGCCACAAAAGTATTTATTCCTCTTGGAAAGACTACTAAAAGGGTACAAGAAGTTATTAAGGATGAAGTAAAACGTAGTACCACAGAGTCGAAAAAACCTTCCTCATCAATAGATCCCACCCTCTTAAATGCCACTCCAACTAAACACTTAAAAAAAGACACATCAAAACAAAATGATTTAAGTAGCTCCAAAAGACCTTCTACTATTATATCTAATAAATTAAATATTAATAAGAAAAAAAGACAAACCAAACTAAAAATAAATAGCCCTTCATAAAAAATGATATAATTTACACTTGTTATATAATTTCGTCATTCTCACCTCATAGTATAACGAAATTATATAACAAATACATATTATAGATATACCTATCTCTTTTAGAACAATATGTTTACTATTTTTCTAATTCTTTTTTAAATAAATAACTTCAGAGCTGATTTTTTCTGCGTGAGGGATTGGAGTGAAAATCCCACAGCCCGACAAAGGAGGTGCGAGGAATTGTAGCATAAAGCCCGACCCGCAGGGGCACGCCTAACAAGCTATCCTAAAATACTAATTTCTTTTTGATACTTTGCGAGGCTATTAAGGAGGCTATTATTCCTAAAATTAGTAACGTAATTATTACTAATGCTACATTGATAAGGTTAATTTGTACTGGGTAGGGTAAATCGTAAGTAATCATTAACAAGCCAAATTTTTGTTGTAGTACTAAGACTAATAATGCTAATCCCACACCTATAATTCCGCCTATAAATGTCATTAACATTCCTTGTAAAAAAAAGATACTACGAATATTAGTTAAAGTAGCGCCCATTTTAAATAAGGTTTGAAGATTTTTCTTTTTATCTATAATCATCATAATCATCGCTCCTATTAAATTAAAAAGTGCGACAACGAGAACTAAAGTAGAAACAGAATACGCCATTAAGTTTTCGCTTTTTAGCATTTTATAGGTGGCTTCGTTAAGTTGTATTCTATTTTTAATATAGATTTCATTATTAAAAATAGACATCAAAGTCTTTCTTACTTGTTGTTCTTTGGCTTTAGGGCTTAATTTTAACTCTATATTAGATACTTGATTTTTGGATAGGTTTAATAATTTACGTGCTAAGTTTATATGGGCAAATACATATTTGTGATCCATCTCGTTAGTAAGCTGATAGATTCCACTTACTATAGTATTTTGGCTTCTAAATGCATCTAATGGATTGGTAATTTGCCCCTTCCCTGCTTTAGGCATATATAGTTCTAAAGGGTTTATAGTGTTGTTTATTCCTAAACTTAAGGTATTACTAATTTGACTTCCTATAACTACGGCATGGACATTATTAAAATCCCAGTTCCCGTAAGCTATTAAACTATCTGTAGCTATTACACTTTGATAGTGTTTGTCTACTCCTTTTATAGTAGCATATTGTTTTTTATTCTTATAATTTAAAAAGACTTGGTTTTCTAGCACTTCTGCATAGCTTAATACGCCGTCTATAGTGGTTATCTTACTTTTTTGAGCTTCTGTAAGGGTAAAAAAATTTCCTTTTATTGGGAATACTTTAAGCTGTGGATCGGCAATAGAAGTATATTGTAAATGGAGTGCCTTGAGTCCGCTAAATGCAGAAAGCACGACTGTGAGGATTAATGCACCAACAATAATCCCTAACAAGGCTATACCGGTAATAATATTTATAGCATTGGTACTGCCTTTAGAAAAAAGATAACGCTTGGCGATGTATAATGGAAACTTCAAACAGCTTATTTCTTTTTACGACGTTCTAATAATTCAGGATCTAATATAGGGTTTTCTTCTCCTTTTATGGCTTGGTCTAATTTTTCAATATACTCTAAAGAATCATCGATAAAGTATTCCAACTCGGGCATACGACGTAATTGATGCTTTGTTTTTAAAGCTACTTGGTGCTTAATCTGCATTCCAACAGCTCTAACTTCCTTTAATACATCTTGTGCTTCGTTTGGTGGGAAAACACTCATGTACACTTTCGAAATCGACAAATCGGTTGTTACACTTACTTTTGTTACCGATACTAATACATTTCCTCTTCCAGAATCCCTTAGACCTTTACTTATTATATCGGCAATATCTTTTTGTAATACTCCTGCTATTTTTTTTTGTCTGTTTGTTTCCATAGTGCAAAAATACGGTATTTAATGCTATAGTTCTAAAATTGCTTTGAATTGCATCATTTTTAATTTGGTTACTTTAACATATTTACATACATTTGCACTCCGAATTTAATATTGTAGTTCGATATTATAATTCTGGTCCTATAACTCAGCTGGTTAGAGTATCTGACTCATAATCAGAAAGTCCTTGGTTCGAGCCCAAGTGGGACCACTTAACAATCAAAGCCTTACATTTCTGTAAGGCTTTTTTTATGCTTAATTAGCAAACATTTTCTACTTTTTACACTACTATAGGAAACTACAAGCAACAAAATTATAGATAAGCAAGCTCCTATAATTCTTTCATTTTATAATGAGCCTATTTCACATAATGGGATTGAACAATTATAAAAAACATAGCATACTTATACAATATTTAATGAACATAAAGGAGTGTTGGAAGAATTGGATTTAAGAGAGACTATGTACAATACTATTTACAAGAGTATTTTTACGATAAAGTATTCTAAAAATGGTTATTATTTTAAACACAGAGAATTTTATTTAATACTCAGAAAACTATGCCGTCTACTTCCTTACCCATTGTAAAAAATAACCATTCACCGATACATCCTCTTATATTCGTCGAAATTAAATTACTAATCCCATTCATTTTCAATAGGTTTAAGAAATAAAAACCTTAAATTAACCCTAATGAAATCACTATCTTTTTTATTAATAGAAGACGATGAAATAGAACGAATGAAGTTTCAGCGTGTTTTTTCTAAGTTAGGAAAAAGGCATACTGTTACAACGGCTTTACATGGAGAGGAAGCATTAGAAACTATAACAAAAGGGATCATTCCAGATATTATACTACTAGATTTAAATATGCCAAAAATGAATGGCATAGATTTTTTAAAACACTTTAAGAAAGAAGAACATCTAAGATACATTCCTATAGTAATATTAACTACTTCAAACAATTACCAGGAGATTAAAAACTGTTACAAAGAGGGTGCTTCAGGGTATATTATAAAACCACTAGAATACGAGGAATATGCCGAAAGAATAAAATTTTTAGTTACTTATTGGGAACATAACGAAATTGCAAACCTTTAACACTGTTATGCGTATCTATTTTTAAAACTACAAAAAATGAAAGGCATTGTATTTACAGAATTTTTAGAATTAGTAGAAACCAAATTTGGATACGAGGTTGTAGACGAAATTATTACAAAATCGGAGCTCCCTTCTAGTGGAATATACACTTCTGTAGGTACCTATGCTTTTTCTGAAATGCTCCAACTACTTACTCACCTTAGCCACCATACACAACTTAGTATAGATAATTTACTATATGTTTACGGAGGACACTTTTTTGGAGTTTTAGAAAAAAATTATGCCGATATACTTTCTAGTTACACTGGTCCTTTAGAACTTTTAAACTCTATAGAAAACCACATTCATGTTCATGTAAGAAAAATTTATCCCGATGCCGAATTACCTCGTTTTGAGGTAGTAGAAAAAAGTCTCCATAAAATGACTATGATTTACTACTCAGACCGTGCAATGTACAGCTTTGCAAAAGCTTTAATGGAAAAAGCTTTCTCCTATTATAAGAAAGATGCGTTAATTACGCTACAAAAGATACAAGAAGATGGGACACAAGTTCAATTTAATATTGAAATGATATAATGACCGATAAAATAGAAATATTACAACGTGCCTTAGAGCGAGAACGAAAAGCACGCAAACAAGCAGAATCTATTTTAGAAGAAAAAGCATTGGAGTTGTACGAATTAAATAAACAATTAAAATCTTCAAACGACACTTTAACAAACTTAAACCAACAACAAACTTCAAAGTTAAAAGGAGTTTTTGATAGCCTAGTAGATGCCTATATTTTAATGGATATTAAAGGTAATATTATAGAAATGAATACTGCTGCAAAAAAACTCTTCGGCTATAATATAGAAACAGAAAAAATTAATGTTGTAAACCTAATCTATAAAGAAGACATTCAATATGCAATGCAGTCGTACACTCATTTAATAAAACATGGTTTTTTTCAAAACTATAATGCCCGAATTTACACTAAAAGCAAACACGTAAAACGCGTTCATATTAATGCAAGTTTAATATACGATAGCTCTGGAATACCCACCGCTGCACAAGGAATTATACGAGATATTACTACCGAAACCAAAAAACAAGAAATTTTTGAAAATCAAAAACAACAACTCTCTATTATTGTAGAAAATTCTCCTGTAGGTATTGCATTAACCCAAAATGGAACCTTTATAGAATTCAACAAAGCATTTCAGCAACTCTTAGGTTACGATACTGATGAGTTGAAGAAAATGACGATTAAAGATGTTTCTTTTGAAGAAGATTTTCCCTCTTCGGCAGCTTATCTAAAGCAGTTAGATGCTGGCACTATAAATCGTTTTACCGTTAGTAAAAGATATTTATGCAAAGATCAATCTATTGTTTGGGCAAAAACCAGTGTGGGTGCTGTAAGAGATAAAAATCATAATATTCAATATCAAGTAGCCATCGTAGAAGATATTACGGAAGAGTATAAGCAAGAGCAATTAAAAAAACAGTTGCTTCTAGACTTAGAAAAAAGTAATAATGAATTGAATGATTTTGCACACGTTATTTCTCACGATTTAAAATCGCCTCTTAGAAGCATGAATGCTTTAATTTATTGGTTAAAAGAAGACTACTCCAAAGTACTAGATGAAAACGCAAAAGATATTTTAAAAAAACTTACCCTTAAAGTAAGTAAAATGGATGCTTTAATAGGTGGTGTTTTAGATTATTCGAGTATAGACAAAGTACAACAACGACAAGAAAATGTAAACCTTCAACTATTAGTAAACGACATAAAAAAGGTAATTTTTATTCCAAAGAATATTACAATTACAATTCCTCGAAAGTTACCTACAATTTTTGGAGACCAATACCGGCTACAACAATTGTTTCAGAATATATTGAATAATGCGGTTTCTTATATAGATAAAGAAAAAGGAATAGTAGAAGTTAGCTTTTCCGAGACCAATACACATTGGGAGTTTCAAATAAAAGATAATGGAATAGGTATAGAAAAAAGGCATCAAGAAAAAATATTTGAAGTTTTCCAATCTTTAGAGCATTCCGAACATTCTACAGGCATTGGTTTATCTATTGTAAAAAAAATAGTTGCATTCTACGAAGGCAAGATTTGGCTTCAATCTAAAGTAGGAAAAGGAACTACTTTTTATTTCACTATTAAAAAGAACAGTTAATGACTCCCAATTTAAAATACATACGGCAGCTTGCAGATGGTTCGGAATCTTTCGAAAATAAAATGAAAGGAATTTTAAAGAGTGAGTTTCCTTCAGAAAAAAAGCATTTTATACAAGCCTATCAAAATAAACAGTTTTCGGAAGCGGCAGAAATGGTACATAAATTAAAGCACAAACTGGGGATGTTAAATATGAAACAAGCTTATATGTTTTCAATTAACTTTGAATCAGCACTTAAAGATAAAAACACCACAGGCTATTCAAAATTTATTACTATTTTAGAAATAGTAGAAGAGTTTATCACCGAATTATAATTAGACATCATGTTGAACTTATTTTAGTATCCTGTAAAATTTGTTCTTCAAGAAATGATGTGAAATGCCCATATGCATTAGGTATGACCCTAAGAAAATCGTATAAATGAGAGCAATAATAGTAGACGACGAGGCTGCGGCTAGAGCAATTGTAGAGCAACTTTGTACTAAAGTAGAAGCACTAGAATTGGTTGGAGAGTTCCCTAACGCTATGCAGGCCATCAAATTTTTGAATAAAGAAAGTGTAGATGTCGTTTTTTTAGATATTCATATGCCCGACTTTACAGGATTTGATTTTATAGAAACACTTAAAAACCCTCCACAAATTATCCTTACCACATCGGACCCTAACTTTGCTTTAAACGCCTTTGAATATGCTTGTATTGTAGATTATTTAACGAAACCTATTGCACAGGAGCGTTTTCAAAAGGCAATTCAAAAAATAAAAATAGGTTCCACTATAAAAAATGAAACTCTTACTATTAATAACGATATTGAAGACCTATACGTCAATATAGATCGTCGTTTAGTTAAAATAAAAATACAAAGCATTTATGCCATTGAAGCAAAAGGAGATTATATTCAAATAAAAACAGAAAACGGAAACCATACCGTACATACAACCCTTAAAAAAATAGAAGAAAAGCTACCCGAATCCCTATTTTTAAAAGTACATCGTTCCTACATTATAAATACCTCTAAAATTATAGATATCGAGGATAACAGTATTCTAATTCAAAAAGATGTTATTCCTGTGAGCCGAAGCAATAGAGACGCTTTAATGAAGCGGTTAAATTTGTTGTAGTCTTTTAGACACTAATTTCTATGTCATGCACATAGTATCTCCTCTACAAAAACTCCATCCATCTACACAAAACTTTCATTCGTCGACAAAACCTTATAAAAGGTATAAGCCCTTTCTATTTTTGAAATATGAAGGAATGGGGAATATACATATTGATGTTATTTTTTAGTAATACTACTAGTTTTTCTCAAACTATTGAGGAATTATTACTTGCTACGAATTCGATATACGAAAAAAATAAATCTGAACTCTCTTTTCCTAATACACAGGAATATGTGGATCCTTTTTTAAGTTTTTCAAAATTTCCGGAAACCTCTAGTATTCTTCATCATCAAATTGAGCTAAAAAAAGTAGAGCAAAAAATCCATGAAAACAATGTAGGCCTACAACTAAAGGCTTCAACAAACTACAATCTTGATGTAACACCCGACGAAGAAATCAATATCAATATCCGATCTAGTATTAGGACAGAACTAGAATGGAAAGTTTTAAAAAATGGATATGTAGCCAATAGAAGAAAAGCATTCATTACTCAAAACGAAATATTTAAACTAGAAGAACAAAAAAATACTACAGATGCCGAATTATGGAGAAGACAATTAAAGCACAAATATATTTATGCCATTAATGAAGAATTGAACGCTTTATTAAAGCAAAAACAAGAATTTTTAAATCAATACTTTGATGTGGTACAAGCACTATATCAACAAAAATATGTAAGTCGCACTACAATTATTAATGTAGGACATCAAATTCATAACAATCATAAAAAAATAATAGGCTTAAAAGAATATAATAAGACTCTTCAGGATTCTTCCATTACCTCTTTACAGAAGCTAAAACTGCCTTTGCTTCAAATAAATACTACTGTAAATGCAAAGTACCCTATAGAGGTTATAAAAGATTTGGACTTAGCAAAGGTAACATTACAGTCGCACTGGTTAGAAAATATAAACTTCTCTGTATATCTAAATCAAAATTGGATTAGTCTGCAAAGTCAAAACAGAAATTTTACAAGCGTAGGTTTACGATTTTCAGCACCATTATTTCGTACCTATCGAAAAAAACTCATTAAAAAGAAACAAGCAGTAATTAAAGCCCAGTTTCTAGATCGTAAAATAGGAAAAATGAATCGCTGGATTGTACAGTTTAGCGACTATCAAGAAAAAACAAAAGACCTAAACGAGCAGTATAAAAAATGGAAATTATTGGAGGAAAAACTTAGAGTAGCTCAGGTTTTAAAAAAAGAATTAGCCACAGATGAGTTTGGAATAAAAAATCTTAGTCGACAATTGTATCAATTCGAAATCTTAGAAAATGTATTAGAAATTAAAAAACAACTTTACAAAGCCATTGTTGCCTTAAAAGTATTGGTACCTAATTTAAGCTATGCCCCTTTTCAGTTTAAATCCAACCAAAACACTCAAAAAATAATTATTAACAACGAATATATCTATAGTTTCGAATTACAATTTTCCTTCCTGCAGGCAAAAGGAATTTCTAAAGCATATGTTACTCATTCAACAGAAAAACTACAAAAACTTAGTGCCGAATACCAAATAGAAATAGAGCAAACAACCTCAACAAGTATTACCTCTGTAACCACTTGGATAGATCAAGAATTACAGAGTTTAAAAGAAAAATAAGGCATAATGCCATCTTAAACTTATTTCGAGATCACACTATAACTATTAAAATACAGCATTATGAAAAATTTTACTTATAACAAAAAAGTATCGCGCATACGCACACTAAAAGAGCCTAAACGGAAAACAAAAAAAATGAATTTCGATAGAGTACTGTACTTTATTGTAATAGGCATTGGACTATTTTTTTTAGTACGCCACCTGTACAAAAAACTAGCTTGGACTAAAGGCAATGGAATGGTGTTAATGCAAAAAGTAGATGTGAATTTTACCGAGGATATTCGGGTTAAAGATATTTATGTACAAGCGGGAGATACAGTAAAACAGCATAAGAAATTATTTAGCTACACCAATAATCAGTTTGATAACGATGCCAATATGCAATTGAATTTAATTACGGGAGTGCAGTCTAATGAAAACGAATATTTAAAATACCAACAACAAATTGCTTTAAAACAAAACTTACTTCGAAATATAAGAACGCAATTAGCCGCAGTTACAAAACAAGAAACCACCCAAACTAAACTGGTATTGTTGGATGCACTTACAAAAACCAGTTTACAAACTCTTCGAAATACTAAAGTGCAATTAACACAACAAATGCAGTTAATCCAAGGAGAATTGGCATTGCTAAGGCAATTTAAAAAACAAGTGTACCAAACCAATAACCAACAACTAAACTCCCAAAACCAAATATTGAAGAGTAGCTATGCTTCGCCAATAGATGGTATTGTTGGACAGATGTTTAAAGCTTCCGAAGAGTCTTGTTATAAAACGGAAACGGTAATGACCATTCACAATCCAAAAGATATTTTTATTAATGCTTATTTTAAATTAGAAGATTTAACGTATGTAAAAAAAGGGTGTTCTGTAAAAGTGGTTTTTCCCGATAAAAGTACATCGGATGGTATTATAGAAACCGTTTATATTTCTACTTACGAAGCTCCTTCCGAATTTCAAAAAAAATACGAACCTACCGAGCGTAACCTTCTAGTAAAAATTATTCCCCAACATAATGAAGATATAGCATTATGGAGAAGTTTTTATAAGCTGGAAGTGGAATTGAGGATTGGAAGGTATTAGATTATACTCTCCTTTAAAGTAAAATATAAATACCTAGTAATGGTATTTTGGCATTTCTTATTACAATGTGAACTCATTTGAGTGAGTACCTTACTTCTTTATAACTTTACCATTTTTAATATATCTATTGATAATAAATTTCCTCGATGCAAGCATGCGAGGTATTTGTTAAAATTCTAATTTCTTTGATGAAAACCTACGATTTTTAAACTTTCCTCTTCATACGATACAAGCATCGGGGAATTAAACCCTAAGAGATTAAATATACAATAAAACAAAAATCCACCCAACCCCAAAAATCTCCCATTCACCGACAGTAACTTTGGGATAGTCTAAAAAATCGAAATACACGGAAGAGAAGCTATAATTTAGTAGATATAAACCATTAAAAGATAGCATTATGGGAATTTTAAAGATACAACCACAGGTAGCAGCATCAAACACATTATTTGATAAATTATATAGAAAAGAAGCAAAAATAGCCGTAGTAGGTCTTGGATATGTAGGATTGCCATTGGCAGTACATATGGCTTCAAAATTTAGAGTAGTTGGTTTTGATATTAACCAAAAAAAGATAGAACAAATTCAACAACAACAAGACCCTTGCAAAGAATTATCCCATTTAGATTTTATAGGGAAAGACTTTTTTGCTACCGATATTAAAAACCTATTAGGAGTAGCCAAATTTTATATAGTAGCAGTACCTACTCCTATTAACAACGAAAAACAACCCAACTTAGCCCCTCTAAAAAGTGCCACCGCTACAGTAGCAGAATACTTAAAAAAAGGAGATGTAGTTGTTTTTGAAAGCACCGTATATCCAGGTTGCACAGAAGAGGTTTGTGTACCAATTTTAGAAGAAATATCTGGACTTACTTACAAAAAAGACTTTCAGGTAGGGTACTCGCCAGAGCGTATTAATCCAGGAGATACTAAACACACCTTTACACAAATTAAAAAAATAGTTTCTGGAAGCAATCAAGAAGCTTTGGACGTAATTTCTAAAGTGTACGAAGAAGTAGTAACTGCGGGGATTCATAAAGCACCAAGCATACAAGTAGCAGAAGCTGCTAAAGTAGTAGAAAACATTCAACGCGACGTAAATATTGGATTAATGAACCAACTTTCGCAAATATTTTCGGAAATCGGTTTAAATACCTCAGAGGTACTCGAGGCAGCAGGGACTAAATGGAATTTTCATAACTACTATCCAGGATTAGTAGGCGGACATTGTATAGGGGTAGATCCTTATTACTTAATTCATAAAGCAGCACAACACAACGTAGCTTCCGATTTATTAAAGCAAGTGCGTAACACAAACGAAGGAATGATTGATTTTATAGTTTCTAAAATCTCCAAAGCCTTAAAAATTAAAAAACCAAGCTGTAACAACTGTAAAATTCTAGTAAAAGGCATTACTTTTAAAGAAAACGTAAACGATATTCGAAATTCTAAAGCCGCAGAACTATGTCTAGCACTTCAGCGTAAAGGATATACGGTAATAGTACAAGATAACCACGCCTACCCTTCCGAAGTAAAAACGCATTATGGCATAGAGTTAACAATCGCTACGAATCAGCATTTCGATGCTATTGTACTAGCTGTAGACCACGATAACTACAAAAAATTAACCTATTCCGATTACTTAAAAAATGCACGTATGGACACTGTATTCTTTGATATTAAAGGAGATAAAAAAGACCTTTTTCCAAAGAATGTATATATGTCGTTGTAAAGCAAAATAAAGCGTTACTCTTTGCTAAAATTAACACTCAATACCCCAAAAAGGAAGCAATTTAAATAACAAACCCATGTTCAAAGTACTAAAACATAGCAATAACCACCTAAAAATAAGTGCCAATGGCTATACGCTAATGTTAATAGCGCAGCTAAGTGACTTTGAAAAAATAGATTCGAAAAATATTGATGGGTTTGTAATTGATACAACTAAACCCAAAGAGGCTTATAAAATAATAACCCACTTAAAAGTAAAAACAACATTAAAAGAAAGCTTAAAACCTCTTTTTGTACCAAGCCATAATTTATTACCCAAATTTATTACCTGCCATACCGATGGGGTTTTAGACCAAAGTCAATTAGCAATTACTATGGAACGTGTTGCGGTAATTACCTCTAAAATTAAAGATGTAAAGCTTACCAATACGGATAACTACGAAACAATGGTTACGGCACGAGTTTTAGGGTTTTTATACACCCGAAACCAGTTACTAACTCCTATAGTACACCGCCAAAGTAACATAGGCTATACCTATCCTGTATTAAGTTTATTATACAAGGAAAATGAAGCTTTAGCAATGCTTCAATTAGCACAAAAAATAGCGGCAAACGGATGGGGTAATGCTAAATTAAAAGACCACATCCATCTGTGTAAAGGGTGCCACGGAAATTACTTCAACTTTAGAGAAGTATGCGGTGCATGCAATAGTATCGATATTTCCCCCCAAGATATGATACATCATTTTGTATGCGCCCATGTGGCTCCTGCTACAGATTTTAAAAAAGAAGAAGAATTATCCTGCCCTAAATGCGATAAGCATTTACGACATATAGGGATAGACTACGACAAACCATCAACTATTTATCATTGTAATTCATGTAGTCACGAGTTTCAGCAACCTAAAATGGAAGCCTTATGTATGGATTGCGAAACCATAAACGGATTGGACGAGCTAATCCAACAACCTATTTTAGAGCTAAGCATTACACAAAAAGGAGAACAATTACTATTTAATACACAATCAAAAACAATAACCAAAGACAACAACCTATCAATAGAAAACAAATGTACCGAAGCTTTATTTCAAATTATTCTAAAACAAGAAATTAACCGTATTAAAACACACAATTGCAAAAGCGTATATGCACAAATACACCTAAATAATCCAACCATAAAAAGCTTAAACAGCATTGCAAAACAAGCGTTTCATAACGAATTATTACAAATTATAAATTCGTACCTACTAGAATCCGATATAATTGCCTCTGAAAGCTTTGAACTATATCATTTATTACTTCCTAATACCTCTTTCAAAGAGTTAGAGCGATTAGAAAATATAGAATACAACGTTCAAAAACTATTAACCGATAACATAGAAAATCAACCCAATCAAGTGCAAATAAAAATTCACAATATTACAGGGAGCGATGAGGTTGGAGAGTTAATTTCTGGCTAATTATTACAATGTTACCCTAAACCTGTTTAGGGTTTCACCAGAGAAATAGATAGAATTTTCAACCTTGTTATACAGTATGTCTAAGTCCTAAGCAAAGAACCCCCTAAAAACCGAAACTATGGAACAATTACTTCCCGAATATATAAACTATTGGTTTGTGGTAGGAATCCACAAATTTATCCGCGTATTTTGGTATTTCGTATTGTTCGAATTTACACGTTATATCCTTATAGACTTTATAATAGCAGGCATTTTTTACCTAAAAAAAGACCAGCGCAAAAAACGTTTCGAAATTGCTCGTCAAAAATTACGAAAAGAAAACCCATTTGTGTCCGTAATAATTCCTGGTAAAAATGAGGGAAAACATTTGTTTAAACTTACAAAATCCCTAGCCGAACAAACCTTTAAAAATTTTGAACTAATTATTGTAGATGATGGCTCCGACGACGACACTCCTATTATAGGCAGAAACTTAGAAAAATTGGGACTTATTGATATGTTTTTACGTAACGATATGCGAGGAGGAAAAGCCTCTGCCGCAAATTTGGCACTACGTTACAGTAAAGGAAAATACATAGTACACCTAGATGCCGATTGCTCTTTTGATCGTGATGCCATAGAAAATGTATTAGTCCCTTTTTTTATGGATAATCGCATAGGAGCTGTAGGTGGCAATGTTAAGGTGCGTAATTACAAAAACAGTTTATGCTCTCGCTTGCAAGCCATAGAATACTTAAAAACCGTATCGGTAGGTCGAATTATCACTTCTTATTTAGGTATTTATAAAATTATTTCGGGAGCGTTTGGAGCCTTTAAAAAAGAAGCTACAGATGCTGTTTATGGTTGGGATATTGGTCCAGGGCTAGATGGAGACATTACTGTAAAAATTAGAAAATCGGGATACAAAGTAGTCTTCGAACCTTCGGCGGTTTGCCTTACCAATGCTCCAGAATCTTTTAAAGTACTTACCAAGCAGCGTTTGCGATGGGACAAATCTATTGTTCGTTTTCGTTTACGCAAGCACAAAGACGTATATTTTCCACAAGCCAATTTCTCGTGGTCTACCTTTTTTGCCTTAGCAGAAAACGTGTATTACAATGTAGTGTTAGACATTCTTTGGTGGATTTACATTATAGATATATTTCTAAACTATAGCGGTTCGTTGGCTTTTATTATCCCCATGAATTTTACCCTTTATTTTGTAATGAATTACGTGCAAATGTGTAGTATTTATCTATTTTCCGAACGCAAAAAAGAAGAAAGGTACTTGTGGCCCTATGCTTCTATGATGACTATTTATACAGGAACCTATTTACGAATTGTTAGAACCGTAGCCTATTATAAAGAGTTCTTTTTTAAACGTTCCTTCGAAGATCCTTGGAACCCTTACAAATCTTCATCGCAAGCAAAAAGAGCAGGATTGTAATACTATTATTTTTAGGGCGTTCGAGCGGGCTATCCATTACAATTCCTCGCACTTCGCAAGCTCAGGCTTTGGGATTTTCATTACTATCCCTAACGCTACTATTTCTTCGTTACCTTAAACCTATTTCAATCCAAATTATGCATTAGCATAGTGGTATTAACAAACAACCAGCAACTAAAATTCAACGTAAAATTCAACGATAGTAAACGGCTACTCATCGAAAAACCAAACCCGAAACATCAGTTTCAATATAATTTTAACCTAAACCCTTTAAATCGTATTATTATGAAAATATCTAAACCATTTATAGCAGGACTTGCACTAATAATTATTAACAATACAATAGGTTGTAGTAGTGACGACGCATTGGAAGTTACTCCCCAAACCATAAGTACTAGTGTAGAAGAAACACAAAATTTAACTATTTCTAACAACCAACAACAACTATCGCAGCGAATACAAATAGTTAATCGTACCGCAACCATAGATCCAATAATAAAAAATTTAGGGACAAATGTATCGGCAAAAAATCTAGGCGGAAGTACCACGATTAATGGAGCACAAGAAAACTATTTTTGGGAACACGTTGCCGAAGTAGATGCTTTAGTTCTCGATGGGATAACCCTAAGTGCTACACACATTAGTTTAGCACAAAATAAAGCCTATGTAAGTTATCACAAACAAGGAGATATCCATAAAGGTGCTGTAGAAATAATAGACCTTTCTAACCCAAACTTCCCAAAAATTACTAGTCAAGTAAATTTTGATGGTGCCGACATCAATGCCGTAGCTTCTGGAATCGTAAACTCAAACGAAAACGTTTGGTGTGCCATTTCTAGTGCAAAACACGGAGCAGAATTATACCAACTACAAGCACAAAATGGGCAATTTATTAACACTCTTAAAAGAGTAAATCTTTCTAACCTATTGCCTGATGTTGGCATTTCTGCTTCGGCAAATGGAATATCGGTAACCAATTCGTATATTTTTGTTACCGCAGGAAAAACTCGTGGAGGTACTTTTGTGCTTAATAAAAATGATCTTTCTGCTATTGGAGCAAAATCGTACCGAAATGCAAAATATGTAGTAACAAATACCTCTAAAGCAGTTAGCTTAATTACAGGAGACAATGCATCAATTAAAATAGCAGATCTAAATACATCTCTAGAAAGCCTTACCTATGGAATAGGTACTATTATTCATCAAAATGTAGTGGAAACCTATAAAGGAAAATCTACCATGATGTTTTCTCCCGTAAATGAGGATCTATTGTATATCGCTAAAGGAAAAGACGGATTAGGGGTCGTAAATGTAAATACTGGAAATATAACTAACGAATCGGAAGGTCTAATGCTTGTAGTAGGTAATACAAATGGAGTTACTGCAGATACCGATTACATTTACATGGCAAACGGTTCCGACGGGATTGCTATAGCAAAACACCCTTCCGAAGAGGGACAAGAAATTGTTCCTGTTTTTAATTGGGATATGAATGAAGACAATGCTTCTGCAAATTTTATTACAGCAGATGGAGAATGGGTTTTTGTGGCTAAAGGCGGTGGTGGATTCAAAATTTTACGCAAACGTATTAAAGACGAATATAAAACGATTACCACTTATAATAGCCAAGGTAAACCCAACGGATTAGAGGACGATAGAGAAATTTGTAGTACACTGTTATCCAATATTTTTTCCAACGTACTTCCCGAACGAACAAATGCCATGACTGCACATCCCGAGTATTTTGAAAACCCTAATAAAGATCTTGAAATTGTTGAAGAAACCGAGTTGTATTTAACTTTTTTGAATGAAGGTGCTGGTTATAAAAATGTTTTAGGATATTATACTTACAACACGAATAACCCTCCAAATAATATAACCACATTAGACAAAATTGTAATTTTTCCTAATGCTTCCGCAGTAAGATCGGGAGGAGAATTAATTCCTGGAAATACCATGCGACTATTAGGTTCTTTTAAACCTGGAACGTCGGTAGGCTTCTTTTTAATAGCAAACGGATGGCGAAATAATAAAATTACCGATGGTATTTATTCGCAACACACGGATATCCATTTTAACTTAAGTAATAGACAACAAAGCATTTTATTTTACGATAAAAACTGCGAAAGTACTGTAATCGCCTTCGAAGACATTTCGGTACCTAATGGCGATAACGATTTTAATGATGCTATTTTTCAAATAGAAGCTTCTAATTCTAATGCCATTAAAACCAATCAATTTAACCAAATTGGAGGTAATTAGGGAAAGGAAAATTGAATAGCTATTTTAATTGAAACTGTAATCTAAACTTGTTTCAGCATTTTATCAACTATTTTTAACTTGGTAAGATTCTGGAACAAGTTACAATTATCATAGAAACTAGAATATCGTAACATCTTTGAATTATATATTTACTAATTGAATTCAGATTTTAAAGTAAACCACATCGATAATAGATTTTTATACATCATTCGAATTAAATATTAATATAGCGGTAATATAATTATGTTACCGCTATATTAATATTCTTTTTACCGTCTTAAGACCGTTGCAAAAGTTAATCAGATATTAGGTTAATTTATTTCAACGTCATTTTTTGATATCTTGAATTCAAGTTATAAGTGCGAGAGATTTTAAATATTGAGTGGGCTAGCCCACTCAATATTTAAGATTAAAAGACCACATTTGTCTTGCATGAAAAATTACAGTCAATTAGCCTTAGCTCAAAGGTATGAATTAGAG
>CALLUJ010000075.1 GCA_938011245.1 uncultured Aquimarina sp.
TTAAAAATACAAGGCGATTTTTTTCCTGAAGATTTTGAAAAAGGTATTTGGAAAGAATACGATGAACAAGGGAAATTAATTAAAGAAACAGATTACGATGCGCCTTATAAATTTACTTGGGAAGATGTTTTAGAATTTATAAAAGAACATGAGATTGATATGAATGGAGACCATTTTATAGTATCTCGTAATTTTGGATATGGAAAAGAAAATATTTCCGATAAAGAACCTTTTTGGTCAATAACACATGCTTACAAAAACAAAGATTTATTAATAGTACATATAATTGATGGTCTGTCAGGCAAAATACTAGATAAGTACGACCAAGATTATCCTGTTGATGGGGAATATGATGAGACCTTACCAGATATGGAAAATGAATAATACTAATTTAAACTTCTTTTTTGTTTTTCTTTTTGTACTGAATATTTGTTCGGCACAAAATGATTCAAAAAAAAATAAGCTTATGATTCCCAAAATAGATAAAAAAATTGAAAAATTAAACTTAAGTATTTATAATGATGAAAATGAGATAATAAAAATTGGGGATTTCGAAAGAAGGTATATTTCTCAATCTCCAGGTTATGCAGAGCAAATTTTCGAAAAACAATTTTACTTTAATATTACAAAAATCTTTTTTGAAAATTATTTCATAAAACAGAAAGGAATACATTTCAATAACGGTTCACAATATGGTATTTGGTATGAATTTGATGAGAAAGGGAATTTAATTAAAGAAATTAATACCGATGAAGGTTATGAATTTGGGTGGCAAGAGGTAATTGCTTATTGCGAAAAAAAAGAAATAGAGCTAACTAAAGGCTATGAAAAAGGAGGCTATCAAACCGAGATTTTAAAGCAAGAAGAAAATGACAAAAAAGTGTGGGTAATTTCCTATTTAGTTAGTCCTGTATTAATTTGTAGAGAAACCTTAGATGGGGTTACAGGAAAATTACTTAACTCGGAAGAATTGGAATTTATAAATCATTAGCTTTTAAGCATTCTATTTTAAAAAAGAAGGTTCTACATTGGCATCCCTAATGGTTTTCATTAATCCAAAACAAATTTTACGGTAGTTTTTAGTTCGGCAAACGACCAAACGGCTGCTCACAAATTTTTACATCTTTGTATTAATTTACATTTTTATACGAAACGGTACTTCTAAATTTATTGAAAATAAAACTTTCCTAAACCTTAATTAATAATTTATTTAAAACAAACTTCACTATGTTATCTTTCTTTTACATATAATTTCCAATCATAACCTAAAACATCATTTAATTTATTTAAAAGTAAAACTCGACTTTTATCGTATATTTTGGGATCTTTACGATACTGATAACGTTGTTTTCTAAGAAAGTCTTTATCATTTTGGTCCAAATCTTCAAAAGATTTAAGTTTTTCTTCGAGTAATTTAATACGTGTTTTAAATAAAAAAGAATCTCCATAGTTTATAATCTTTTTTTTCCAATCTCTCTCTAAAAGTGGGATTAAATTATTTAAAGTTTTAAACTGATTTTCAGGAAAATCTTCTGGACTATTCTGGTATTGTATTCTTTTTAATCTTAAAAATTCTCTTTGTGTTTTGTTTAAATGTTTATTGGCTTTTAATTTTTCACTAATGTCGTTAATATGCTCTTCGAAGGTTTTAATTTTTTTTCGTTTCTGTCTAATTTTCTTCCAATCGTAACCTAATAAGGGAATTAAAGAGTCTAATTTTTCAATTGCCTTTTTATCGTTAAACTCTCCTCTTAGATACAATAATCTTCTTCGACTTAAATAGTTCTGTTCTGCTCTCTCTAAAAGAAGTTCTTTCCCCAGAGTTTCTTTTATTTTTTTATAATGCAAATCAAATTGTTTACTATTATATTGTTTTTTAAAAGGTTTACTCCAATCTCCTCCAATAATTGGACTTATACTATCTAATTGTTGCTTATCTTCAATAGGAAATTGATCCCCAAGTTCGTTATAACGTTTGCGTTGCTCGTAAATCCATCTCAAACTACATTCTGGTAGCTTATCGTATGCTAAATTAGAGGATCTAATTGCCTCAATACGTGATGCAAAAGAACTTCTTATAGATTTAGTTGTTTCTTGCCATGGGGTTGTTAGGTAATCGTTTAATTCATTTAACTTAGATATATCTGCAGCTACAATAGCGTTTTTATCTTTTTTATATTTACGTCTTATATTTTCCAGCCAATGTTTGTCTCTATTATTCAAGTTGGAATTGCGTTTTAATTCTAGCTTAAGCCTAGAAACTCGCTCTTGAAGAGTCTCGTTACTTTTTATAGAACGAGGCGTTTTCCAATCGTAACCTAATAATGGAATTAAATTATCTAACGATTTTTTAGTTTCTTTAGAAAAGCTATCTGGCCTATTAATGTAACTAGCTCTTTGTTTGTAGAGCCATAATTGTACTGCACCTGTTATATGCTCTTTATTCTGAAGCTTGGACTTTAAATCGCTCAGCATAGAATGGGTAATCTTTTTTTTCTTATGAACCGGAACTCTCCAGTCGTAACCAAGAAGAGGAATCAGACTATCTAAAGACTTTAAGTGTTTTGTGTCTAACCTATTGGGATTTTTTTTTAAAGTTTTGGCTTTACGAATTAGCCAAGTTGCTTGTATTTCGGTTAATTTTTTATTATTCTTAAGCCGTTTTTTTATGTCATTAATATTTTTGTTAAAGGCAATATTACGTGAACCGCCTGTATATTTCCAATCGTATCCTAAGTATGGATTTAAAAGGTCTAACTTTTTTATAAGTGGTTTAGGAAAAGTCTTTGGACTTTTAGCATATTTACTCCTTTGATGGTTTATCCACCAAAAATTTTTTTTTAGATTATCGCCATTTTTATTTTTAAGATCGTCATACACTTCATCAAATTTTTCTTCAAATTTTTTCAGTTTTCCGTCTACAATATCCAAACGCCAGTCGTAACCAATAATAGGGGATATAGAATCTAAAAGTAAAGTTATAGATGTTGGAATAGTCTCTTTTCCTTTTTTGTGCTTTAAAATATAACCTGCTATCCATTTTTTATGTATTTGAGAAACCTCTCCGCTGTTTTTAAATTCGGTAAGAATAATAGCAAGTTTCTTTTTAGCTTTATCAATTTTTTGATTTTCTGAATTTTTCATTATAAATCCTCAGAGGTTTAATTGGATAATTTTATAAATAATTAGTTTGCAAACAAGCTGTTATACATAAAGACAAACATATATTATTATACTTTTCTTAAGTTTAATAATTAATAAATTTAAGTAATAAATAAGAAAGGACAAAAGAGTCGGCTAAGGTTACTATATTCTTAATAATAGACATAATAAATTAGCGTATAACTTCTAACTTACTGCTTCCTTTAGGCTTATGTAGAAATAAATACCTAGAAGCTCTTATTTTACCTATTTCATCTTCAATTCCATTTCCCCTTTATATGGAGAACAACCTTCTTTAAATAATTCTAACAACACTTCAGAAACAATCCCTAAGTGAAATAGTCTTTCCTGTTTTGTTTTATAATTTTTATTAATACTCATAGTTATAGGAGGCTGGCGAACCATAACTGGGTTACCGTTTTTTCCTATAAGTTCTGGATGTGCGTAGGAGTAATAAACATACCATCTCTTGGAAAGGTCGAAGTTCTTTCCGCCATGGTATATTTTTGGTTCTGTATATTGTTTCTTCAATCCGTGTTTGTATGCGCTACTGTATGCGGTTTGCAATATATCAAAAAAAAAGCTCATTGAAAAAGGTTTTAAATGCCTGTTTATCAATGAGCTTGCTTAGTAGCGGGAACTGGACTCGAACCAGTGACCTTCGGGTTATGAGCCCGACGAGCTACCTACTGCTCTATCCCGCGTTATAATCCTAAAAAATTCAACTTAGCTTTTAACTTTCGGCTC